>JALOMA010000025.1 GCA_025455735.1 Candidatus Kapaibacterium sp. | reverse complement strand
TGATCGGTTTCTACAGTCAATACCCTTGGCACCAACAATTGGTTTGGCCTATGAGTGTCAGCGATGCGATACGGTGCCAACCGAGGCGCACGACGTCCGGCTATCAGCTGTCGTTACAGAACAGATCATTGAAATTGCCTCTCGGTGACTCATGCCTATCCTGACGTTCACCACAGCTGTATGCTTCCTCTTGTTGGTGCTGCACATCGTGCCAGGGCCCCTTTCCGCAGGGGAATGTCGGGAGGACGTTTTATTGGATGGAAGCGAGCGTATTGTGGATTTCGGCTTGGACAGTACGGATCATTGGTGGGCTCGAACGCAGCCCTTTGAGCAACTTCAGCGACTCTGGGTGGATGGCAATGTATATGGTCCGTTCATGTCGGTAACCGCGCCCGTGTTTTCACCGGATGGATCATCCTGGACAAGTGTTGGTGTGATGAATGGTGAGCTCAGCCTTGTATCCAACAATCCAGTGCGAATTGAGCAGTTTACGTCGGTAGCGGCAGTCATCTATCCTGCGATAGGCTCGAAACCCTGGATTCGGTTCTCAAACGGTCCTCAGGAATTTGTCAGCCATGGTGATCGTACCTTCACGCTCGTAGACGCTCGGATGGACATGGCCACGGATCCGTTGGGTATGGTTGTGTACAACACGGCACGGCGAGGATCCACGATTGCTCTCGTTCGAAATGGTGTGGATATCGTCTCTGCCGATGACATCGTCCTGGCTGGTGTTTGGAGTGACGGTAGGGCTGTCTTTGCCACGAACAATGCAGGACAATGGACGGTATTCGTGGGCGATCAAGAGCTTCGCAGAAGCCTCACGTCGGTTCGCTCCCTGACGGTCAATCGAGCAGGCACCGTACTAGGCGGAATTGGTAGTATCACGAACGGGTCATTTGCGTTCTTGTACACGGACGACTATGTCGACATCTGGACAGGACAAATACTCGATGGAGTAACGACGTTCGAACTACATCCATTCGAGCCACTCTGCGCCTATATTGGATTGGAACGGGGGGCTTCATTCCTCTACTACAATTCAGCGCAGTATCCTGGTGGACGCGAGAGGGGGCGGGCGACGTTCTCGCACAACGGCGATGTTATGGCTATGATGGGCAGAGATATGGACGACTTCATCACCATGAATGGCAGGCGAACCATGCTTGCCAATCGGCTCCATCTGGGAGCGAAGCTCGCTTTGGCAACAGACGGGAACTCCTTCGCCTACAGTAACGGCGTACAGATTGTTTTGTGGGATCTTGAAAAAACAGCACCACAGTTTGCACGAATCTGCGATGTCATCAGCGACGTAACGTTTATGCCTCGATCATCATCGTACGTAGCGCTTGGAAGATTCGGTACACAGCTTTTCAGGATATCGTGCACACCATAGCTGCAATCGTAGTGCGTTGTAAATTGCACGATGCAAGTACGCGTACGCACTCATGAAGGCAACGATGACGTTGCCGTTACCGTTTCCTCCGATGGTACAGCCACGATAGGAGACCTGGTTGTCAACCTCACGCCGGGAGGGCGACACGGTCTCTATTACGCCACAGTCAACGGCGAACACATTCCAGTCATCGTTCAGAGTGATGACATTACAACGGTGCGCATCTCCGTGAATGGCTATACTTACGAATATGACGTTCTTGAAGAGCAGCACTTTGAGCTGCTGCGTATCCTCTCGGCATCTCCGGCTGCGCGATCCCGAGTTATGCGCGTAACAGCCCCCATGCCAGGCTTGCTGAAGGCCATTCATGTTGTCGATGGACAGAGCGTTCGTAGGGGAGACATCCTCTTTACCCTTGAAGCCATGAAGATGGAGAATGCCATCAAAGCACCGGCTGCAGGAACCATTAGCCATTGCCTTTCCCAGCCCGGAGTGGCTGTTGAAAAGGGTCTTCATCTCTGCAGTATTGAACCGGCATAACACTAACGCTATTCTTATGACCCGTCTTTTGTCGCTTCTTATTCTGGTGCTGTTCTGTGCTGTTTCCCACGCGCAAACGTGGCGAAAGCTAGCAGGGACGGCCGCATACGTGCATAGGATCAAGGTTTTTTCGGCTCCTGATGTATTGGTTGCCTGTGGTGACGATGCTCCACCATATAATGAGCTCCAAAACTCCAGTATGGAGTTCTATTCTGGCTTAGGATTCCGAACAAGTACGGACGACGGCCAGACGTGGTCCGAACCCAAATTGTCTGGTTACAGTGTACGTGACATTGTCCGTCTTCCGAATGACCCCAACACCTGGATTGCGTCGGTTGTTCGGCCATTTACCAACACGGGCGGGATTCTAAGGAGCACGGACGGGGGGCAAACATGGTCAGGTGTTCCTGAGAACGACCTCCTGAGGATCGAGCAGTTCCTGTCGCGTCCGTATGATCCTCCCATGATTCTGAGTGCTCAAGTGAACACGGACGCAGGGTTTCAGGTATCCTTGGATTCGGCTCGAAGTTTTTCACCTCCATCCCTTGAGCCCGTTCAGACGCGCTCCATTGAAATCAGCCAGGCAGATACATCATTGGTATTCATGGCCGGGGACGGCAGGGGCTTGCCAGGGGTGTTTCGCTCGCGTGATAACGGCCGTTCGTGGTCAAAGGACTCTGCTGGCCTGGATGGAAAGCGCATTCTTTGTGTCTATCCATCGAGACTACTGTCGAATGTGGTCTATTGTGGCACGGACAGTGTTGCCGCGGGCCAGTCCGTAGGTACTGGTATCTTCAAGAGCAACGACACTGGTAAGAGCTGGTTCCGTTTGCGTGGTAGCGAGGGGAAACGCGTATGGCGGATCATCGAGCATCCATTGTGGGGCGACGTCCTGATCGCAGCAGCTGATTCTGCGGGCGTCCTCGTTTCCGGCAATTGGGGTGATGGATGGGAACGATGGGTGGGAGGCTTGACGGACACCGTGGTTGTTCGTACTGTTGAATTGGTACGCACTCCATTGGCCCTACGGGAAATACAGGCCTACATTGGTACCTATGGCGATGGTGTGTACAAATCCACGGCAATTGTCACCGGCGTGGACGCCACCGTGCCCGCTGCAACGGTCACGGTCTGGCCTAATCCGTCTATGGAAACCTCCACCGTTACCATTCCATTTGCCACGATGGCTAACCTTCACATCGTTCGATTGGAAGGGGGCCTTGCCACAACCGTGCCTCCATCAGCCGTCACGGCGCGCTCTACGGCTTACACGATCGACTGCAGCGGCCTTGCTGCGGGAGCGTACGTTGTCACGGTTACGGACGGAACAATGTCATCAAGCACGGTATTGATCGTTCAGCGTTAGTGCTTTCACTCCATTAGTAGCGTCTGCCAAGCTTCATCGACGCGGTCTTGGGCTAGGAACACTTGCGCTATGCGGTGGAGGAGCGGACGTTCGTGGCGCTCTGCAGCATTGTTCATAAGGACGAACAGAGCAGCCTCTGGCCTGCCAGCGGCTAGCTCTCGCTCGATGGAGTCAGCAGCGAACGACGGTTCAAACCGTGGGAACGAACCATCGTACATTGGTAACTCCCGCACTCCAGCAAGCTTTGCCAAGTCATTGCCAGTAAGAACCGTGCTCAGTCGAATCGGATCGGGCAGTGCATCGACTCCTATCCCCACCCAGGTTGGCTTTCGAACTTCGAAGATGGCTTCAGAAGAAGCACGTGCATACCAATCATACCCCATGCGGGCTACCAGATCAAGCCGTCGAGGGTCTATCTTTCCGTCAACCATAACGGAGTCACTGACGTGGAAGGCAACCACTTCCAACAACATAATGTTTCCATTGCCACCTATGTCGCGGCGGAGTTCAATCGTCTCCATATGGACGCATTCCATAATAAACGGAGACTCTGCAACGCCAGCAGGTGCAACCTTGTTGGAAGGACGAGGCGTGAGGCCGGACTTAACGAACTCGTCAACATCGGAAGGATATTCTGCCGAGGCCAAATTCAAAGCCTCCACCATGGCAAATGAGCACATGGATATCGTGGCTTCGCCGGTAGCGCGAATGTTCCGATACGTGTCCTTTTCAGCACCCGTTTTTGCGGAGATTGCGGGGCCGATGGCGACGATAGGGGGCTTTGATGAATAGGCGTTGAAGAACGAGTACGGACTAAGGTTGGGCACTCCCTTGGTGTCAAGGGAGGAAACCAGAGCGATGGGACGGGGAGCAACGCCACTAAGGAGAAGTTGATGGCGTTCACGATGGGCTAGATCAGCGGGGAAGATTGTTGTCATAACGCAAATCTCAGGCGAAATCACCCATACACCAAATCACAGCTTTCCGCAGGAGCCGTGATTGTATATTTGCCGTTCGTTGTACTGACAGTTCTTCATCGATTGTAGGGATTGTTTCCATGCTCTTCACGCGTTTCACGATCAGCATCGCTGTTGTGGCCGTACTGCTTGTTGGACTCCTTGCTCCTTCGGGTTGCAAACGTTCAGGTGGTTCCGGCTCATCGTCCATCACCAACTTCTGGAAGAAGTACGATACGCCTCCCGGTGCCGACCCTTCCGTACCAGACTCTCTTGGTGGAAAGGGGTTCGAGAACGTTGCCGCCTCCATGGGATATGTCACCTACGATATCAAGCCTGAGGAAGAACAGTACTTTGGAGCCAAGGAAGCCAAAAAGGGTGGCGAGATCGTTTTCGGTGAAATGACCTTTCCAACAACGTTCCGGCCCGAAGGACAGCACTCATCCCTCGCAGTCAACACCGATATCAAGGGGTACGTCTACGAGACCTTGCTTTCGTCCCATCCTATCACTCGTGAGTATATTCCTGTTCTGGCATCGCATTGGAAGATAAGTGCCGACAAGAAGACCTTTACATTTCGCATCAACCCAGAGGCCCGTTGGTCAGATGGTAAACCCGTTGTTGCGTCCGATGTCGTAGCGACGTGGAATCTGATGGTTGACGAAGGACTCCTTGAACCAGCCATCAATCTGGTGTACAGTAAGTTCGAGAAGCCCGTTGCCAAGAGTAAGTACATTGTCGAAGTCACGGCAAAAACTGTCAACTTCCGAAACCTGCTTTACTTCGGTGCAGGCATGCCCATTTATCCAGCGCATGAGATTGGCAAGCTGACGGGCAAGGAGTTCCTTGAAAAGTACAACTTCAATATGCCCGCAGGATCGGGGCCGTACGTCATCAACGAAAAGGACATCAAACACGGCCAAGGCTGGACGCTTACGCGTAGGGATGACTGGTGGGCCAAAGAAACGAAATGGGGCAAGAACGTCGCAAACTTCGACTTCGTCAAGTACATCGTTGTAAAGGAAAATCCTCGTCTTCTCTACGAGAAATTCAAATCTGGCGAGATTGATCTCTTCCGTTTCAACATGATGACCACGGAGTGGTGGGTCAACGATACGGACTATCAGGCCATTAAGAATGGCATGGTGCGTCGCTTCCGTTTCTACACGAATGGTCCGATGGGAACATCAGGTATTGCCTACAATATGCGCAAGCCACCTTTCGACGATATTCGTGTACGCAGGGCATTCAACATGCTGTATCCACGTGAAACGGTGGTCGAGAAACTGCTGTACAACGAATATGAAGTTTACGACACGGACTATCCCAATACTCCTTTTGCCAGTGTCGACAATCCCCAAACGCCATATGACCCGGCGGGTGCCCAGAAGCTTTTGGCGGAAGCTGGATATACAAGTCGTAATGCCCAGGGTATTCTCGTAAAGAATGGCAGGCCGTTTGTCTTAGAAATGGCAATCACAAAGAATGACGAGCGCTGGTTGACGTTGTATCAAGAGGAACTGAAAAAAGCTGGTATTGATCTCAAACTCAAGTTCATGGATTGGAATGCCATCATCAAGAATATCGATGAGCGCAACTTCAACATTTTCGCTTACGGCTATAGCGGACTGGTGACGCCCAACCCCGAGACGTCACTGAAGGGTGAACTTGCCGACAAGAACAACAACAACAACATTTTTGGCTTCAAGAATGCTCGCGTGGATGAACTGCTTCCGGTTTATGACTCCACGTTCGAGGTTTCGAAGCAGGTTCAGATCATTCGAGAGATTGACCGCATTGTGGCCGAAAACTGTCTCAAGAGCTGGTGGTGGAATCCTAAAGGAATTCGACTGGCGGTTTGGGACAAGTTTGGCATGCCGGAATACGGATTGTCCAGATACACTCAGCTGAGCTACGTATTCAGTTCAGCCGGTCTCACGTGGTGGTATGACGGCGACAAGGCCCAGGCTGTTGCGGAAGCAAAGAAGTCTCAGAAGGACCTTGGCGGCAACAAGGGTATTCAGGAGTTCCGCTACTGGCGCGAGTTCAAGGAAAACAACTAAGCACGGCACACCGATATGTTGCAGTATATCATTCGCCGTTTGCTTCTGGCGATCCCTACCTTCTTTGGAGCCACCTTTGTTGTCTTTTTCCTCATACAGTACGCCCCAGGTGGACCATATGAGGCACAGCTCAACGCGTTAAAACGCGGTCAAGGCGCGGAAGGTGCTGCATCGGCGTTTTCGTCCGAGAGTGGTAACATTCCACCATCCCAATTGGAGGCGCTGAAACGCAACTATAACGTTGGCGAGCCCATTGTCCTACGATATCTCATGTGGTTGGGCATCGCCCCCAACTCCGTCAACGACTATCTCGTAGAAATAGGCGTCAATGAGTCCGTGGGTGGGGGCCAACGAATCGTTGTCCGCAAGGATGCCGGTGGTACGTTCAAACCCTTCGATCCTTCGTCAGGACAGGAGCGTGACGATTGGTACATCGACCCTTCTGAAAAACCCAACCATGTATGGGTCTATCAACGGGCGGTTTCAGGAATTCTGACATTCGACTTTGGCAAGTCAGAACAATACCAGAAGCCGGTTTGGGATCTCATCACTGGCAGGATTCCGGTTTCGCTTCAGTTCGGCATCATTGCGTTTACACTGACCTATATCGTGTGTTTCTATCTCGGAACGCAGAAGGCCCTCAATCACGGCAGCAAGTTTGACGTGATATCGTCATCTATAGTCTTCGTGGCCTATTCTGTACCAGGGTGGGCGCTGGGGGCGGCATTGGTTGTCCTATTGGGAGGCGGCTCTGCCTTAGCCGTTTTTCCTTCGGGAGGATTCCAGTCGCCCGACTATGAAAGTCTTTCGTTGCTGGAACGCATTGCAGACCGCATTTGGTACTTTGTGCTTCCAACCTTGGCTTACACGCTTGGCGGCTTCGCAACAACGACATTGCTGATGAAGAACTCCTTGCTGGAGACGATGAGTCAGGATTTCGTTCGGACGGCCTACGCAAAAGGTATCCGCGAGAACCGGGTGGTTTGGCTTCATGCGATGCGGAATTCCATCATTCCACTTGTAGCCTCAATTGGTGGTATCATTGGGCTTTTTCTGGCTGGGAACTACCTGGTAGAACATGCATTCAACATCGATGGCATAGGCAAGTTGTCATACGAGGCGTTGCTTGCAAGAGACTATAACGTGGTGAATGCGTTCACCGTGTTAACGACGTTGATATCACTATTCGGTTCGATAATCTCCGACTTCATGCTTGCCGTTGTTGACCCACGAATCAGATTCTCCTAACTGCATGGCATCACAACAGTCTACACCTTCACTGAGCATTACGCAGCGTCGCTGGCGCAAGTTCAAGTCGATGAAGCGGGGATACTACTCGCTTGTTCTTCTTGTAACTGCGTACCTTGTCAGCTTTGCATTGCCACTACTGATTGGCAGCAAGCCGATATTCGTCCAATATGATGGGAACTGGTATTCGCCAGCGTTTCGGGAGTTCCTAGCCGAACTGCCCTTGGTGGGTTCCATTGCGCCACCAAGTTTCGAACCAGGCACGAAGTTTGGACTAACGGGTCCAGGATCGGAGTCGGAACCGAACTATCGCGAGCTCAAGACAGAGTGGGAACGTCAGGGAAGCGACAACATGATCGTGATGCCGTTCTATCCCTTCAGCCCCAACGAAGACGTTACTGTGACAGGAAACAAAAAGTTTGTGGCCCCTTTTGAAGAAGACGATAGCGGTCATGTTAGGATTCTGGGCACGGACAACAATGGTCGAGACGTTCTTGCCCGTATGACCTATGGTTTTCGTGTCTCATTGTCGTTTGCGTTGCTCATCGCCATTATAGAGTTTCTCATTGGAATCCCTATTGGTGCGGTGATGGGATACTTTGGTGGATGGATTGACATTCTGCTGCAGCGATTCATGGAAATTTGGCATGCGTTGCCATTCCTGTTTGTTATCATGATCGTTGTTAGCATGATCAATCCAACGTTCTTTTTGTTGGTGTTTCTCATCGTGATCTTCGGCTGGTTGGGTATGGCTTCTCAAATGCGGGCACAGTACTATCGCGAACGATCCCGTGATTACGTAGCAGCAGCCGTTTCCATTGGCGTACCTACCCGCACGATCCTCGTCAAACACATTTTGCCGAACACGCTCATACCCATCATAACCTTCTTTCCATTCGCTGTTGTGTCGGGAATATCGGCACTCGTGTCGCTCGACTTTCTTGGTTTTGGACTGCCACCTCCAACGCCATCGTGGGGCCAGATGATTGGCGTGGGACTGCAGAATCTCAGCGAATATTGGCTTGTTGTAGTTCCATTTTCGGCGCTTTTTTTGACTCTCACGCTGGTCGTCTTCATCGGTGAAGGTATCCGTGAAGCCTTTGACCCCAAGGTGTTCTCACGCCTACGGTAGAAAGCGTGCAATTGTGAATCAAGGGAATCAAACCGTGCAAACTGAAGTACTGCTGAGTGTTGTCGACCTTCAGACCCACTTCAATATTGAAGGAACATGGGCCAAGGCCGTCGATGGCGTTACGTTCGACATTCACAAGGGAGAAGTCCTTGGCATCGTGGGTGAGTCAGGGAGTGGCAAATCCGTGACGGCGTTGTCGTTGATGCGGCTGATTCCGGATCCACCCGGCAGGATCGTCGGTGGTTCCATTTCGTACAAAGGCAAGGATATCACCAAACTGACGTACGAAGAGATGTATGCTATTCGGGGTAAGGAGATCGCAATGATCTTCCAAGAGCCTATGACGTCTCTTAACCCTGTTCTTCGTGTTGGACCACAAATAGCAGAAGTGCTGATGGCGCATGAAGGGCTATCGGAGAAGGAAGCTTTAGCCCGTGCTGTTGATATGCTGCGGGCTGTCGGAATTCCCGATCCCGAAAAGCGCGTGCAAGACTATCCACATCAGTTTTCCGGCGGCATGCGTCAGCGCGTAATGATTGCCATCGCCTTGGCATGCAATCCAGCCATTCTTATAGCAGACGAACCTACGACGGCCTTGGATGTAACCATACAGGCGCAGATCCTCGAGCTCATGTTGGAACTCAAGCAGCGCCGGCAGGAAGCGGCAATTGTACTTATCACCCATGATCTCGCCGTTGTTGCCGAGATGTGCCAACGTGTCATCGTGATGTATGGAGGTAAAATACAAGAGGTTGCAGCGGTTGAAGAACTGTTCGCCAATCCCAAGCATCCATATACGCAAGGGCTGATGGCTTCCATACCACGACCATCAAAGGAAAGCAAGGGTAGGGAACAATTGAAAGCCATTCCAGGAAACGTCCCCAGCATCATGAACCTTCCGAAGGGATGCAAGTTCTGTACGCGATGTGCCGTTAAGGTGGACAAATGCGAAACCGTCGAACCTCCATTGCGCTTCGTAGCGCAGGGCCATGCCGTTCGGTGCCATTTGGTTGAGGAAGGAGCACTATCATGAGTAGTCCGCTTTTGGAAGTCAAGAATCTTCACGTGCGGTTTCCTGTTCATGGCGGCATTCTTCAGCGTAAGGTTGCCGACGTCAAAGCCGTTGACGGCGTTTCGTTCACCATGCAACGAGGCGAAACGCTCGGTTTGGTAGGCGAGTCAGGCTGCGGAAAAACAACTGTTGGTAGGGCGGTCATCAATGTTCTTCGGCATGTAGCCCCTGGCGTAGAGCTCGATGGAGAGGTGAACTATATCGCTTCAGATGGGACGAAAACAAACCTACTCCATCTGTCCAAGGCCGCGATGCTTCCGTTTCGATCCAAGATTCAGATGATCTTTCAGGATCCCTACTCCTCTCTGAACTCGCGCTTGAGTGTTCAGCAAATCATATCCGAACCTCTTGAAGTGCACAATGTCGGAATGTCGAAGAATGAGATTAGGGACAAAGTTCTGTGGCTCCTTGAGAAGGTGGGCCTGCAGCCCGAGTATGCTGGGCGATTTCCGCACGAATTCTCGGGTGGGCAACGCCAAAGGATTGGCATCGCTCGCGCCTTGGCCACCAATCCAGAGCTGATAATCTGCGACGAACCAGTGTCGGCCTTGGATGTGTCGGTTCAGGCTCAGGTCATCAACCTGATGGAAGACCTGCAGCATGAGTTCAAGATGTCGTACCTGTTCATTGCGCACGATCTTTCTGTCGTCTATCATATCTCGCAGCGTATTGCAGTGATGTATTTGGGCAACATGGTGGAAATCGGAACAGCGGATCAGGTATACTTCAATCCAAGCCATCCATATACCACAGCGCTGATCAGTGCTGTACCGGAACCCGATCCTACTCGGAAAGACAAAAAGCGGATCGTTCTCACGGGTGACATTCCAACACCACTCAATAAGCCCTCCGGCTGCAGCTTCCGGACGAGGTGCCCGCTCGCTCAAGAGAGTTGTTCAACCATGCCCCCGGCGATGACGGTCAAAACCAGTGGTGCATCGGTGGCATGTCCCATGGTCACATAAGGATACCTACCGTTACGGCTCTGAAGAGAGGTACCGCCGTCAGCATGGTCGATGGGCGTATCATCAGTCAAGGATTGTGAGGTCACATACTCCAAGCTCGTCAATGAATGCCCGACGTGGTAAAACTACAGTGTCCGCATCCAGCTGTCATGGTATCGATGCGTTTGATGGCAGGTCGGCAATCGGATTGCTGCCATACGCTGGAGCGCTATTGGAATCTCAATACCAGGTGTTCTTCACACGTCGCATTCAATGATATCCTCGCACAATTGTTGATATTTACATCAAGCACCCACAGTGCGACCAATGGAGTGCCTTGTGATCTGGAACGTGCGGACGAGTCTTCCGGAAGGTTGAAACTGTTGTTGCTATTCATGGGGAAACTCGTACTCACGCGGGAACCTGACCGCCGATCCGACAGCCTCGTTCAAGCATGACAGATCGGTGACCAGTTTCGGAATTGGACCGAATCCTTCGAAGTATTCTCGATGAATGCTCTGACTACAAGCAAGCCCCAATCAACCAGTTAGCAATTTCACCTACTCAGGGCCAACCAACCAATGATGATTCGTGTCATCGCGTTCCTTCGACGCTTCCTATGCGTAGCGCTAATCCTTGTATCGACAGCATTACCAATTGTGGCACAATCCTACATCGAGCAATGTATAAACTCCTTTGTACGCTGGGAGGCGTCGACAGATGACTTCACGATAAATCACAACGCCCTTTCATCGCTGGGTGACATCCGCCTCAATCAACAATACCAGTCGATTGTCTTCATTCGTAAGGGAAATCAATTTGAGGTGTATAATATTCAAGACAAAGCGGACAGACACACTCTTCAGTCCATTGCAAACCTCATAGTACCTACAACGCCAACTCCGGAAGAAGACCGTATTGAGTTTGAGCAAACCGAGACGGGGGTGGATATTCTCTACCGCAGGCCGTCCTCTTCGTTGACGTTTCTTTCGAGGGCTACCTTCCCAAAAGAAAGGCCTAAGGAGATGCTGAAAACCACCAATTACGAACCGTTGGGATCCACTGACAGCTTAGATTCCATGAGACTTCGCAGGGGAACGGATTATTCTGCATATACAAGTGATACAATTAGTATGAAAGACTCCGTGGAACCTGCCATTGATGTGTCGTGGGATGAGATGGAGTTTTGGAAACGCCTGCGCTATCCACAGTTTCTTCGGTATTCCAACGTTGAAGGGAACGTACTCTTACGACTGCTGATTTCCGATCAAGGATCTATCCAAATGGTTGTCATTCTAAATGCAAACCATTCTGAATTTCTCCTTAGCAGCCTTGTTGCTCTACAAGATTTTCCATTTTCCCCGGCGAACGACGGCGTCAAGAATATCTGGCGATGGATCACGATACCAGTAATGTTTAAGTTTCGGTAGGTGGGTTGTATCAAATTGATGAAATCCCCAAAACTGAATCAAATCAATAGGCAATCTCGGTGCGCGTATTCACTTCCGATCACTACACGATTCCGCTTCCTGATGGCCATCGGTTTCCCATGGAGAAGTATCGACTGATTCGTGAGGCACTCATTGAAAAAGGCATACTCCAGCGAAGTGAGCTTGTGGAGGCTGAATGTGCGGACCTCACGGACATCCTCCGCGTGCACACAGCTCGGTACGTTGGTGGCGTCCTGAATGGGACGCTCCCTCCGCTGGAACAACGCCGCATTGGTTTCCCGTGGACGCCAGCACTGGTGACCAGATCTCTTGCTACCGTAGGAGGATGCCTTGCTGCCACTCGTGCGGCGTTGGAAGATGGCATCAGTGGCAACCTGGCAGGCGGAACGCATCATGCCATGCGTGATGGCGGGGAAGGCTACTGTGTATTCAACGATATGGCCATCGTAGCAGCCAAACTTATTGCCGAAGGGAGCATTCAACGCATTGCAATCGTCGACCTAGATGTTCATCAAGGCAACGGTACAGCGGAGATACTCTCTGGGTTCGACTCCGTCAAAACCCTTTCAATGCATGGGGCGAAGAACTTCCCATTCCGCAAGGTAGCATCTACGGTGGATGTCGATCTCGAGGACGGTACAACCGATGAACAGTACTTACGCATCCTGGAGTCCATCCTTCCGAACGTTCTGTCACCAAGGCCGGACCTCGTCATCTACCAGCATGGCGTCGACCCTCTAGCCAGTGATGCACTTGGAAGGCTTTCGTTAACATTCGAGGGTCTCGCACAGAGAGATAGACACGTACTCGCTACCTGTAAACGTATGGGAATACCCGTTGTTCTTGCCTTGGGGGGTGGCTATGCAAAACCGATATCGGACACCATAGAAGCACAGTGCAACACCTACCGTGTGGCGCGTGAGATTCATCCCAACGTGTAGTGTCAGCGCTTTTTGGGCGACTGTGAGGCCTGCCACGCGTCGAAATGTTTTACCAAGCTGATCTGTGTCGTATCATCGTCATCACTCGTCATCGTAAACGAAAGATCTTTTGCTGTTGAAGGCCAAAAGAGAACGGGCATATCGTCGCCTCCGAATATGCCATTTGTTGCATCAATCGTCTGATTATTCGAGCTCGGCACGTACATCATGAGTGGGGACTGTGTGTCATACCGGTACATCTTCATTGTGGCGAGCGTATCGAAGGAGAAGACAAACTCTCCAAAGAGCTTACCGTCCCGTTTGAACAACTTCTTGCTGATGATGGTGGCTCCGGGGAAGTCTTCTTCAAGCTTATCACCCTCCAGGTATTCCGTCACGAGCGTAGCAAAGTCCTTAAACGAAACGTCCTTGCCATCTTCGGGGCGAGACATGATGTTCGAATATGTAAGTGTACACGTACCTGTTTGTTGTCCCGTCATCACTACTTTGTAGGTCTTCTTGCCAACGATCAAGCAACTCTGCATCATCGTTGCGAGCAAGACCGCACCCACAATCGTCACGAAGTGTTTCATGGATTTCCTCAGAACTCGTGTTATGTCGAATGGTCTGATACGAACTTGGCATCTTTTTGCAAAACAATCGATACCGATTCTTGTCTTCCTTGTTGGTGTCATGGCCCCATGCCAAATGGTGGGTCAGAGGATTGTAGAGTATGACTCTGCCTCGGCGGCCCAAGCGGAGGCGCTCTCACGCAAGGCACTGGAGTTGATGGGCACTGATCAATTTGACGCCGCCATTGTCCAATGGAAGAAGGCATTGGACCTTGTACCGGGTTATGCGCCATTCCAGTACGAAATGGCGTTGACGTACGTGATGTCGAAGTCCTATGCCAAGGCACTCTCGACACTGCTGCCTATTTACACGGACGACAGACTGTATGATCGAGGATATCAGTTGATGGGAAACATCCACGACATGATGGGGGATTCGGCGAAGTCCAGGCCGTACTACGAATCTGGTTTGAAGCGATATCCGTTCAGTGGAAGACTGCACTATGAGATGGGTGCTGCTGCGATGGTTGCCAACAATGTGGACGAAGCGATTCGCTGGTGGAAGAAAGGCACAGTAGCTGAACCTGCATACTCTACCACCTACTATTGGTTGGCTAGAACATATGCCAGAAGGCCTGATCGCATTTGGGCGGCTTTCTATGCAGAGGCATTCCTGAATCTTGACCGTGGCTCGGAGCGCACCAAAGAAATCAGCAAGCTGATTTATGATGTGTGGAACGACGGCATACGGTTCGGGCATGACCGTGACCCAATCATGTTCTGTTCCGAAGAGCTCTTGAACGTACCCTCTCCTGGCGGCCCAAATGTGATGAGCTTTCCCGTGGCGTTTGAGTTTACCATTGCCACTGCAGGCCAACATTTGATACCCGAAAAAGGAATCAAGGATACCTTGAGCCTGGCGGAACTAGTAGATCTTCGCACGCGCTTCCTGCGTTCATGGAAAGCAGCAGGATACGACACATTGTATCCCAACAGCATTATCTCCTGGCAGCAGAAGATCCTTGCTTCAGGGTGGATCAAGGAGTACTTCTATTGGCTAAACAGCTTTGGCGACCGACGCTCGATGACGCAGTACTACACAAAGAATGATCAACGATATGACACGTTCCTCGCTTGGTTCGGCCAAAACATCATACCGACAGACAAACCCTTGTGCCTCGATCTTGATTGTCAGAAACAATAAATCCTCGTATCTTTGACGCTCACTAACCCACGCTGGAACCATGGACATCGTCGTTGCACTTTTGACAATCTTGATCTCGATTGCCCTCATTGGCGTCGTGTTGTTACAACCTGGCAAGGCCGACATGGTAGCGGGGATGGGCGGAGTAGGTGGAACCTTCACGAACATCCTCGGCGTGCGTCAAGGACGCAACATTCTCCAGAACCTCACGATAGGGCTCGCGGTTGCGCTTGTTGCGATTTCGATTGCCAAGAATGTACTGTTCCAGGCAGACGCTTCCGCAACAAGTGGGCCAACGCTGTCAACGGAGAACGCCCGCATCCCTGAAGTTCGCCGTCCAGCACAAAGCACTCCGCAGCCACAACAAGGCGGACAGCAGGGCCAGCCTGCTCCTGCTCCCGCCCCAGCGACGCCCTGAGGTGCAACGCACGTCGTTGTGAGAGACCAATCCGTATACCAATCAAAGGCGTTCGTACAGAACGCCTTTTTTTATTTGTTTCAAATCCGCCACTATCTCTTCCGTGTGTGAACACCATGGCAACCAGAATTGGAACCCCAATAGAACGTGATATGACGTTTGAATCCACTGCCGACGCCAACAAGAACACATTGCGTGTTCTCCAGGCCAAGGCCGAATCCGTAATGTTGGGGGGTGGCAAGAAGGCGATCGAGCGCCACAAAGCAAAGGGGAAGCTTACAGCACGTGAACGCATAGCAGCGCTAACGGATGACGACGCCGGCTTCCTCGAAGTGGGTCTCTTTGCTGCGCAGGACATGTATGCCGATGAAGGTGGTGCACCGTCCGCAGGCGTTGTTGCCGGGGTTGGCATCATCCATGGCAGGGAATGTATGATTGTTGCCAACGATGCCACCGTGAAGGCAGGGGCGTGGTTCCCGATGACGGCTAAGAAGAACATGAGGGCGCAGGAGATTGCCATCGAGAATCACCTGCCGATCATCTACCTCGTGGATTCAGCGGGCGTCTATCTGCCGATGCAAGACGAGATTTTCCCCGACAAAGAACACTTCGGCAGACAGTTTCGGAACAATGCCATCATGAGCGCCATGGGGATACCGCAGATCGCGGCCATCATGGGTCCGTGCGTTGCTGGTGGTGCTTATCTGCCCATCATGAGCGACGAAGCCATCATCGTCAACGGCACTGGAAGTGTCTTCCTGGCGGGACCAGCCCTCGTGGAGGCAGCTATCGGCGAAAAGACTACCATCGAGCCCCTTGGTGGGGCAACGATGCACGGCACCATATCCGGTGTTGTGGATTATAAGGTAGACTCGGACGAAGAAGCTCTGGCCACCATACGTTCCCTCGTTAGCACGTTCTCGCCTACGAAGGGCAAACATCCTTTGTTCGACCGGATCGAATCCCGCTTGCCCGCATTCGACCAGGATGAGCTCTTTGGCATTCTTCCTGCAGATCGTGCTCGACCGTATAGCACCCGACAGATCCTTGCCCGACTGCTTGATGCAAGCGAGTTCGATGAGTACAAGGCCACGTACGGTCAGACCATCATCTGTGGTTACGGCAGAATCGATGGCTGGGCCGTAGGCATTGTTGCAAACAACCGGGAAATCGTTCGATCCGGCAAAGGAGAAATGCAAGTTGGTGGAGTTATCTATTCGGACAGTGCCGACAAAGCCGCTCGGTTTATCATGAACTGTAATCAACGCGGCATTCCCCTGGTCTTCCTTCAGGACGTAACCGGATTTATGGTTGGTACCCGTGCTGAGCAGGGCGGTATCATCAAGGACGGCGCAAAACTTGTCAATGCTGTTTCGAATTCTGTCGTACCAAAATTCACCATCATCATTGGCAATTCGTATGGCGCAGGTAATTACGCCATGTGTGGAAAGGCCTATGACCCACGATTCATTTATGCCTGGCCAACGGCGCAAATTGCCGTGATGGGTGGTGCACAAGCAGCAAAGACACTGCTAACGATCAAGGTAGCGGCACTGGAAAAGCAAGGACAACAACTTGACGATACGGCACAAAAGGCAATGCTGAAGGACATCCAATCCCGTTACGACGCAACTACCACTCCCATCTATGCCGCAGCCCGGCTTTGGGTTGATGGCATCATCGCACCAACTGACACCCGCGCCGTCATTTCCCGAGGCATTGCCGTAGCGTCACATGTCCCATCCCTGCCCGACTTCCGCATGGGCGTTCTCCAAACCTGACCAGCACGTCTCCATGGAACGGACTTCCTTGGACCTATCCACGTTACGCGATGCTCTGCCACCTGGAACCGTCTCGGATTCCTGGATGGACAGACTTGCCCTAGCGCGCGATGCAAGCCTGTATCGGCTGGTGCCGCAGGCGATTGTGCGGCCTACCTCCGTGGAAGATGTGCGCCGCGTGTTTGACTGGTGCCATCGCCACGGATCCTCCTGTACGTTCCGAGCGGCAGGTACCAGCCTCTCCGGGCAAGCCGTCGGAGACGGTATTCTCATCGATGTATCCCGGAACTGGAATGGATATTCGGTACTAGACGGTGGAGCCCGGATTCGGCTTCAGCCTGGTATCCGTGGTGGGCATGCCAATGCCATCTTGCGGCCCTTGGGCCGAAAACTTGGCCCCGATCCGGCTTCCATGCAAGCCTGTATGATTGGTGGCATCGTTGCCAACAATGCCAGCGGTATGTGTTGTGGCACCCAGCATAACACCTACAATACCATGCAATCACTCGGCATGCTGCTTGCGAATGGGCTCTACCTGGACACTGCCGATGCCTTTGCCAATGACCATCTTCGTGAATCTGCACCGCATATCTACGCCGGACTCCTCCAGCTTCGCGACGAAGTTCGTTCTTCGCCTTCCCTCATAGATAGAATCACGTCGAAGTACCGTATCAAGAACACCATAGGGTACTCGCTGAATAGCCTACTGGACTTCGATACTCCCGTAGACATCCTGGCCCACCTTCTTGTTGGAAGCGAAGGAACTCTTGGCTTCATCGAGCACATCGTCTACAACACCATACCTGACGCCCGAACCAAACACACGGCCATCTTTCTGTTTCCGTCGATACAGGAAGCGTGTTCTACGGTCCCGTACTGGACGTCGTGTGGTGCCGCTGCTGTCGAGATCATGGACGATCGCTCGCTGGCATCGGTGGCACACCTTCCGAATACCCCTCCTCTCCTCGCATCTGCTGGGAAAGGGGCCTCGGCTCTCCTCGTGGAGTTCCACGACGTGGCCCCACCAAACGGTGAGGGGCACGCCCCGCAATGGACAGGATGGACAACGGATGCCAACGAACAAGCACGCCTCTGGGCTGTGCGAAAGGGCCTAATGCCTACCGTAGGGGCTCAACGCAAGGCAGGCCACACGATGATCAACGAAGACATTGCAGTGCCTCCTTCGCACCTTGCAGACCTCCTTGCAAACCTGCGCTTGTTGTTTGTCCAGCATAGGTATGACGATGCTGTGATCTTTGGCCATGCCAAGGATGGCAATCTGCATTTCGTCCTAACGTTGGATAGCAACGACGCAACGGAATTCGAGCGTTTCGAGCGATGCATGGCCGATGTTGCCCGGCTCGTTGTTGAACGATACGACGGCTCTCTCAAGGCGGAACACGGCACGG
>JALOMA010000024.1 GCA_025455735.1 Candidatus Kapaibacterium sp. | reverse complement strand
TGGCAGCTGGACCAGCGCCGTGAAACACCACAAATGCCAAGCATTGTCAATCCAGCCAAAGCGCTGATGGCATCGGCATCAGACATTTCCGTGATGTCCGCCCCAGCAGCAAATGCACGATCATTTCCATGCAACAGAATACAGCGGATGGATGGATCCGCATCGTACGCTGCAAATGCGTCCACAAGCTCGATCATCGTTTGAAGGCTAAGTGCGTTGAGCACTGCAGGCCTATTCAATCGTATGGCTCCAACACCAGGGGCTGCAAGCCATGGTTCAATACATGTATAGGTCATAGTCGTAGAAGACAGTTCAAATGGATGCCGAATTCGTGGGCGAAAATACCCATTTTCGGGCCGTACCTTGGACGAAACATGGACTACATTTACCTTCCAACAGCAAATTTTGCAGCATCACCGATCGAGCTGAGCTCCGCTGCACGCCAGCATATGGCCGCATTGCGCCTTCGTGACAATGAACCTGTTACCATTCTCAATGGGAAGGGGGCCGTGGCTCGATGCCGTGCCCGCTTGCACGGCAGGAATCCCGTAGGTCTTGAACTGGACCATGTTGACATCGTGGATCGAGGGATTCCCCTTGGAGTAATCGTTGGCATACTGGATAACAGGGATCGGCAAGAGTTCGCAGTCGAAAAAGCCGTGGAACTTGGGGCCGATACGATTCTCGTTACGGCCATGGAACGGTCTTCTCACTTACGAAGCCCTCTTACACGCCTTGTTGCCAAGGCAGAGGCAGCAATGGTGCAATCCGGAAGAGCATGGATGCCACGTGTCGATGTCTGCAGGTCGATAAGCGAAGCACTGGTTAGGATGGATGGCTACAACATTCTTGTTGGAGATGCCCAAGGAAGCCAACCCCAACCAGACGATGTTGTTGGACCAGTGGCCGTCGTGGTAGGGCCAGAAGGGGGACTAACAGCGTATGAAATAGAACAGCTCGTGCAACGACGTTGCACGAGCTGGAGAATCGGTCAGGCACGGCTGCGAGCGGAAACAGCCGCAATCGCCATGCTTGCAACGGTGGCTGCCTTGCGTTAGCGTACCACGTGCAAGGGTAACGAGCGTATGCCAGTGGCATCCATCACACGCAGGCGATAGAGCCCAGAAGCAAGCTGCGAGGCATTGAACGGTATCACCCGGGTGGCAGACGTTGGAGCGAATTCCTGGGAAATCTGTAGGACAACCGCTCCCGCGGCGTCAACAACGTCGACCGACATTGGTCCGGAACGCAGCACCGAAACTTCGACCGTGCCGTGTGACGATACAGGATTGGGCCCGATGCGCAGCCCAAGGGTAGGTACATCCTCTTGCACGGACGTGATGCCATCCTGCAGGAAAATGCGCGTGGTTACAGGTACGTGATCGGAGACCGTGGATGTGTAGCTCGAGAGATACGCTGTTGGAGCTTCCACGAATGTTCGATGAACGAATGGGCGCACTTCGTTGGACACAATAATGTGATCAAGGAAACTGCGGTTGAATCCAACGAATGAGGAGAGCCCACGCTCCTCGAGTTCTTTCGTAGGGACGTGCCAGTTTTCGGCGTCGTTGATGAACGCTGAAAATGGTGACGCATAGGTCTCGTTTACCACGCTGGCCGTGGAGATGTCATTGAAGTCACCTGCAATGACGACAAGCGAATCGGCGTAAAAGTCCCGCAAGTAGGCATGAAATGCTTCGTAGTCATTCTTGCGGCGATTGTAGTCCTGTTCAGCCGTAACGGAATCCGTTGCCTTGCCGTGAACCGTAAAGATGACCATCCGTCGGGCCGAGGCCCCTTGCCCAATAGTACAAGTTAGTCGATAGGGGAATCGGCCACCAGCCCATGCATCACCAGCACCAACAACGGCCAATCCGCTACTGACCGGGGTTACTGTTGCCGTGTTGTAGACGAATCCCAGTTTTTGATCTGAGGGAATGTCTGATGCAAAAAGATAGGACCACGTACCACTCAAGGAGTCAGAAACGCGCTGGAGAGCTTCGGCCGTGAGTACTTCCTGCACGGCAACAACGTCGGCACGAAGGCTATCAATGACCTGCCGTACCGAGCGAATCTGGCGATTCTTATCGCGAGGTCCACGTGTGGTATCCGAACTGCCGAACCATTCCAGATTCCATGTGGAAACATCTGCGGTACGCCCCCTGCTGACGGTGTCGATGGTCACAGGTGGAAGGCCGAGGTCGGTAGCAAAACGAGGCTGGATTTGATAGCCGCCACGAAATTGCGAAACAACACCAATGACGTCTACACGGCCTTCTGGAATAGGAAGGGAATTTGTTGCAATCTCCGATCCACCATCAATTCGGACGGTGACGAAGTTGTCGTTGTTGTCGAGAACCGTATAGTTTGTTTCGCCTTGAAATGCACCAGTTTGCTGGAAACGGACATTACGCAAGCGTACCAACATGCCCTCGAATTGTTCTCCCGATGGACCATTGACGATAGGCACAGTAATACTGCGTGGCGTTACTTCTTGCCGAGGAACCGGAATAACGGTAAATGTCAAGCTTTCACCCGACAATTGGGTTAGACCCGTTCCGGGCTGGCCAGTTGTAGGCTGGAATTCAATCAACGTTCCACCTTCGATCACCACGCTGTCGCCCGGACGTGCACCTTGGCGAAACTGTGTATTAAAAATGGCGATGCCGGCAGTGCCGTCTTGGAGGAATGCCGTGTTACGAAACTGACCCGCTACCGTAACCCTCCCTGCAATACGGGTGACTGTGGAGTTGAATGGTTGCTGGCGTGCTTCGCCAATGGTGATGGTCTGGGCGTCTGCTGTTGTGACAGAAGCGAAACATCCGGCAACAAGCCCTGCGAGCGAACATCGAAACGATGGTTTCATGGGTAATCTTTCTGAATGAGAAATTGCCTATTGGATTTTCAGATTGATTCCGTCTCCAGCCGATGATGGGTGGCTGTAGAGGAGATACGAACGTCCGGCATCGATGCGGACATTTTCCAGCCGTGCAAACTCGGTGGAGCTTCCGGCCTCTCGAAGGTAAAACGTATACGTACCAGGGCTAAGCTGGGCAAAGTTCGGACTGGAAGAATACGGGTCGAAGGTTCGCGATGCAAAGAGAGGCTCTTCTTGTGTATAGTACACTTCAACCTCGAAAAATCGATCGTCGCTGACACCATGAAGGAACTTGACGTAACCATTGGGAACATTGGCAGGCAGAATTGTGTCGCGAATTGGCGACACAATACTATAGTTGCCCGGTGTAAGACTGATCGTTGCCAGGAAAGAGGCACCAGATGTACCAAAGGTAAAGCGTGACGTATCACGGCTTGCTGGTCTGCCATTGACGTTGATCACAAAGGGAATTGGACGCCCGGAAGGAATTGCAGTCGACGGGCTGATTTCGGAAAACGGCACATTCAGGACAATTGACGAATCGATTACGAATTGGAGTGATTCAATGCCTGGTGCTACGTTGACGATGCGAATGCGAGCGGGCTCCAGTTCCGGAAACGTTAGCACGTCTTCAGAACAGGACATCGCAAAAAGGGAAAGGAATGCAGCTGAAAAAATGATGGAGAGTCGATTAGTCGTCATAGCAAGCTCTCAGAACGTGTAGCGAACGCCTAACTGCATTCGCCAGCGTGAGAAGAAATTGTCGGTGAAATAAATGCCCGGACGTCCATTGGTTACAGGTTCGGTATAGGTCATCCGCAACCTTCCCTGGTCGTCGAACACGCTACCGCCCTGGTTTACAGCTTGGAAAATGTTGAACGATTGGAAATTGACATATCGTTGTAAGCCCCAGTCTGCACTTAACAGATTCAGGACATTCTGCACATCAAGGCTGATGGCAAAAGAATGGCCATCCACGGGTGATGGAAGGTCTTGTGAAATACGCATGTCAAGTTGGTTGATCCACGGTTCGCGGAGTGCATTTCGCGGGAGAATACGCCCTTGATACTCCCGGAGAATGGGATTGCTTTCCACGAGCGACATGACTTGGTTCCAGATTTGCTCCGGGGTACGAAGGTCGGTGCCACCCGGCGCTGGCACAACGATTCGTGTATTGAAGTCCTCACGTCGTGGAACGTAAATCAGGTCATTGTCGCCAATGACATTGTCGCCATTGTAGTCACCTGCATAAGAAAGCGAATAAGGACGACCACTGTTGCCGGAGTAAAAAACACCGATGGTGGTGGCAACCTTGGGTGCCCATTCCTTGCGGTAGGAGATGCCAACGAGTACGCGGTGGGGAATGTCGAAATTGCTGCGTCCCAGGACGTTGTTGTTGGGGTCGATGGCGTCGGTACTCGAAAACTGCGACGAAGCAGTTGCCGCCGTACCGGCATTAAGGTCGAACGTTCGGCCGTACGTATACGAAATCATACCAAAGAGACCAGGAATGAAATCGTTCTTTGCATCCAGGTTGAGTTGAATGGAAGTTGAATATTGATAGCCTTCATTTCTGCTGCGTAGGAGGAGTGCTTGCGTAAACAAGGGCGAAACAAGGGAATCTTGTCGGGCTGCTCCTGGTGCAGTCGCATACAACGGTCGGCCGTCAAGAGGCGACACACCAACGATGGTATCACGTATGGTTGTACCGTTTTCTGTGGACGTGCGGATGAATTGGCGGCGGGACTGACGGATATTCAGGTCTTGATAGTCGACCGTGTTCAAGAACGCGCCATACATGCCTTCAACGGTAAGGGTGAGCCCTTTGGCGATCTTGAAATCCGCACCTAAGGTTGAGCGCCATACCTGAGGCAGACGGAATGATGGGTCGGTGATGTTGATGGCGCTCGTGTTGGCGGCAGAGCCAGGAAAGAGGGAGTCGCCTGGACGGGGCGGACGCGATGCGTTCAGGTCAAACTGGAAGGGAAGTCCATCACGACCGTTGATGATGCCAATGCCATTGGCGGTGCCAATCTGAGACCGGAAGAGATCCATACCCGTATTCGCATACTGGTTGGATATCCAGACATATGCTACGCGGCCTGTGAAGAGACCCGTTCCGCCACGAATTTGGAGTGACTTGTCTCCCAATGCGTCGAAATTGAAGCCAATACGAGGGGACCAAAGGAGCGCCGATGACGGTACGGAAGACGTATTCCGGCCTGGGAATGCCGCGGCAAACGCTGGATTTTCGTACGGTTGATCTGGAAAAACGGGAACATCAATGCGCAATCCACCAGTAAGCCGTAATTGTTCGGTCACATTCCATTCGTCCATGGCATAGAGGCCGAATTGCATGATGCTAAATTCTGGGCGAGGCATGGCATTTGAACCCACTACGGCTTCATTGGCATAACTCACCTGATAGAGGTTTGCTTGGCCTAGCCTGAAGTCTTCGACACTTGGAAACTGATATGAACCGTAGAAGTCCGGGATAAAGAGGTTGTTGAACCAGGACAGTTCGTTGTGGGTACCCAGGGTGATGGTATGGTCACCCATAAACATGGTAAAGTCATCGGTTATGGCAAGTTGAGTTTGATCCAATGCATTGGCTTGGGAATTACGTTCGGGCCCCAAGAGAACATTGACACCACCTGCCATCTGGATTTGGACCTGCGGGAAGGGTCGCGTGCCGAGAACCCGTTCGTCATTAGTCTGCGTGAATGACACGCGAAGTTCATTTGCGCTTTGTTCGGACAGCAGGGAGTTCAGCTGCATGACCGTTTGGTTGTTGATGCTGGTGAACTCATTGGCCTGGCTGCCCATGGAGAACCGTCGAGCATCGCGGTTGACGTTGCGATCCAAGAAGGCATTCGTGTAGTTATGCCGCAGCTGAAGCTTATGCTTCTCGGAGATATTCCAGTCGAGACGTGCCGTGAGGTTCAGCGTGTTATTTCGGCTAATGAAACGATCGAAGCTGCCGGCGTCGTAGTTCCACCGTTCAAGAGCAATCTGACGGATTTGGGAGATAACCTGCGCATCGACAGGGAAGTTGTTAAGGGCGTTGGGGTCATTCAGACCGACTTCAATTGGAGTCTGACGTTGGCGAATTTCGGCAGTGACGTGGAAGAGAAGCGTGTTCTCGACAATTGGTCCGCCTACTCTTCCACCAAACTGAAAGTCACTGAAGGCATCGAAGGGCAAGCGGTTGGCGTCAGGGGAAAGCCCAACGAAGCTTTCATTGCGCCCGAAAACGAAGAACGATCCTCGGAACTGATTGGTGCCGCCTCGAGTGATGGCATTGACCAGTCCACCGGTGAAACCACTCTGGCGGATATCGTATGGTGAGACGTTAACGCGTAACTCCTCAATGGCATCCAGGGAAATCAGATTCGCATTGGATTGGCCTCCAGCCGTCCCCGCTGAGGATAACGAAAACAGGTCATTGGCAACAGCACCGTCGATCTGGAAATTGTTGAATCGTGAGTTGACGCCGGCAATGGTGATACCTTGAAGTCCATCGGAACCCGCGGTCTGACTTTGATTCGTGTAGGGGTTCAGGCGCGCCATGTCGGACAGACTTCGATTGATCGTCGGCGCGGCGGCGATCATCTGATTGGAAATGACGGATCCCGAGCCAGTCTTGGACTTGTCGAAGATATCGTCCCCACTGGCAGTCACGACAATCTCATTTGCTGTCCGACCCAGCTCGGCCAGCACGAAGTTCTCTGTCGTCGTTTCTCCGACGACAATCGTTATTCCTTCCTTGCGCGCCGACTGATACCCGACGAAGGTCACCGTGACAGTGTAAGGACCGCCGATGCGCATGCCACGGATCGTATATGAACCGCCGGATCGCACGATAGCACCGTAGGTGGCACCCGTAGGCGTATGGATAGCTTTAACGGTGGCACCGATCAAAGGCTGTTTTGTGCCCTCGGCACTGCCAAGAACCTTGCCAGCCAAGGAGCCCGTCGTGACACCCTGTGCCATGCCTGGTACTGAGGTGTAGAACACGACAAAGAGTGCAGATGTGATAATCTGCAGAGACCGTACAGTCATGGTTGTCCCCGATTCCATAGGACAACAAAAGTACGCCTTTTCAATCCGTCGGCATTGGTCGTTGTATATTCGTTACATGCCCCCGCAGCTTCGCACCAGTCCGCAGGCATCCAGCTTCAGCTTGACGTCGCTGCTGGACCTCAGCAGCCGTCTCTCCGAGACAGATTCTACCGACCGCATTCTCAATGCCGCACTCCTTTCCGTGATGGGTAAGCTTCGCTGCACGAAGGCATGCGTGTTGGAGCATGACAACAGCCAGCTTTCGGTTCGTCAGACGAAGGGTGTGGCGCCGTTCCATGTGCCCAATCCTGGAATTGAGGATGTAACCTCGGCTTTGAGCGATCCGCGCCTTCAGGTGCTTTCGCAGGCAGGAATTGCGTGGTATGTGCCCGTAGTTGCTGGATCGGAGCTTTTGGCCGTTCTCTGTTTTGGTCCGTCCATCGGTGGTTTACCTCTCACGGACGATCTGCGCGACTACCTCGACATCGTGCGTTCCATTACTGCCACGGCGCTGAAGAATGCATCGATGGTTCGATCACTCATTGATACCTCAAAAGAGCTTGAGCGGCGTAATCTCCTTGTGACGTCCTTGCTGGAGAGCTCGAGGGAGTTTTCGGTGTTGTCCGACAGGCCGGGTATCCTGCGCACGCTAAGCTATCGGCTCATGGGACAGCTCATGATTTCGAATTTCGGTATCATCCTATACGATGCACCTGCGGAAGACCGCCTCCTTTGCAACAGCAGGTCCGTTGAAAAACTGTCTCAAATCATGGACATCCTGCCGCCAATCCATCAGCCCATTCGAGTCGACGATCTCCCCAATGGGGCCGTGGCCCAACGATTGGCGGCGGCTGGAGTGTCAGCCTTGGCTCCCTTGAATGTTCACGGCCAAGTGCGAGCCGTCTTGGCCATGTGTGGAAAACTGAACGGCATGGACTTCACGGATGAAGAGCTTCTGTTTGCAGAAGCCTTGGGAAATGCCGCCATGATTGCCGTTGAAAACGACCGTCTGTTCCACGAAGAAATCGCCAAACGCATGCTTGAGAACGAGTTGGGCATTGCTGCAACCATTCAGCGAGGACTTCTCCCTTTGGCCGTGCCACCCACGCCGGGATTGTCGGTGGCTGCCCACACCCGTCCGAATAAGCAGGTGAGCGGCGACTACTATGACATCATTCCGCTGGATGACCATCGAACGCTCTTCTGCATTGCCGACGTAGCGGGGAAGGGTGTTCCTGCTGCAATCCTCATGGCAAACGTGCAAGCTGCTCTGAATGTGCTTGCCAGCCTTGACCTCCCCCTTGGCACGCTGGCGGAACGATTGAACAAGTTGATTTGCGAGAACACCGAGCCCGAAGTATTCGTGACGCTCTTTCTCGCCGTTATCGATGCGAACACGGAGACGATGCATTATGTCAACGCCGGACACAACCCTCCGGTCCTTTACAGGAGCAACGGCGATGTTGAACTGCTGACGGAGGGGGGCGTTTTGGCAGGCGTTATTCCGGATCCTCCACCATATAAGTGTGGTGTGGGCGGTTTTCATTCCGGCGATGTCCTTGTTCTTTATACAGACGGTATTACGGAAGCACGCGATATTCAGAATCGTGAATACGGCGTATCGTATTTGGTGCAGGCACTGGCGAAGTGCAAGCACATGGTTCCCAGTCAGATTGTCGAGGCCATTGTATCAGATCTCAACATCTTTGTTGGCGATGTCGAGCTAGCTGATGATTCATCCATAGTTGTGATTAAACGCCATGATCGTTCGTACTAGCTGGGAAGACCAGCTTCGGAAGAAGGCCCGCCAGGAAGGAATGCCTCCACTCTTTGGACCCGAGGCACTGGCTTCCATGCCATATGGTGCCGAGGCGGCCTTCAAGAAGGATCTGGCAAGAACATTCCTTAGTGTTGCCACGCGAATCGATGCCGACGCTATGATGCGGGCGCCCTTGCCTCGCGCCTATCGCACGACGACGCGTCGACGGGTACTCGTCAACAAGCAGAACGTACGATTGGTCCATGGCGATGGAGCTGATGGTTTGGTGTCTCCACTGGAGCCTGCTGCCCACGGCGATATCTATAGGGCTGCACTCTCTGTGCTATCAGAACCTCGGCTACCATTGAAGATGGTGGCAAACCACTTGATTGTTCGCGGTACATATGAGGAGCACGTCTTGATCCTCAACGTACGCCATGTTGATGCCGACGTGGTACGCTCCGCGCGGCTGCTGGTGAAAAAGGTCATGGAAAAGGTGCCGAGCGTCAAGTCTGCCTGGCTTTATATCGACCCTTCCTCGAGCAGATATTATTTGGAAACTGATCGGCCACTCCATGGTATGGGGGCAAAGAAGCTGCACGGCGACTCCGTGTGGAGGCAAAGCGTTGCCGATCGCCTCTATCAGATTGGCGTCTTTTCGTTCACTCAGGTCAATCTAGCCATGTTGCCAAGCTTGGTAGACCTCGTCACGACGGTATCAGCTGTCGTCGAAACGGACGTTGTGGGAGACTTTTATGGTGGTTACGGTCTCTTTGGCGCTGCGTTTGGGACAACTGCGAAGAGCGTAGTGACCGTGGATGTCGACGACACCACGGTAGCAAACGCCCGCTACAACATCCGTCGGGCAGGAGGGAAGGTCACAGCGATTTCAACGTCGATCACTCGGGCGGCCATCGAGAAAAAGATCCCGGCAACGGATGTCCTGATTCTTGATCCGCCACGCTCCGGGACCGACAAGGGTGTTATCGCGGCGCTAGGCGCTCGTAAGCCACGTCGTGTAGTGGAACTCTTCTGCGGGCCAGATGAAGTACGCCGCAGTGTCGATGAGTGGCGCGCTGTTGGTTACGGACCCGTAAGGGCAGTGCCGATTGACCTCTTTCCTGGAACGCTGGGATTGGAATGCCTTGTGGTTTTTGAACCTGGCGTCAGCGAGGTCGTGCCTCCAAGGTCCAGCCGAACACCTCAACGTACCGGCGGGCGGCGCGGGTAATCGACATGTCCGTATCCATGGCATTGCGTCGAATGTGTGTCCAATGTGGCTCTCGCCGATAAACTCGTAGCGCGTCGGCAATTGCCGCGGCACACGCTTCCGCTGTATATGCTGAAAATCGGAAGCCCGTGCCGTGAAACGTTACAGGGTCATATGCAGTGACGCTGTCAGCCAAGCCACCAACAGCACGCACTATCGGCACCGTCCCATAGGCCATCGCATACATCTGCGTGAGTCCACAAGGCTCGAACTTTGACGGCATGAGATAGAAGTCAGAGGCTGCCTGAATTTGGTGAGATAACGCATTGTTATATCCTGTGTGCACGATGACGTTGCTCGGATAGGCGGCGGCAAGTTCCCGAAGCCGCGATTCAGCAGCCCGATCGCCACTTCCAAGGACGACCAGCCTGCATGCATTCCTTTCAATGAACGCTTGTATTGCGTTGAAAAAAATGGAGATACCTTTTTGCTCCGTTAGCCTCGTGACCATTCCAATGAGGGGGAGATCGTTGTCCACATTGTGTGGATAACATCCATGTTCGGCCAAAAGGATAGACTTCAGCACCTGCTTTTTTTCGATGGAATCCACGTCATAGGGCAGAGCGAGAAAGGGGTCATTGGCTGGCGACCACTCGTCGGTATCGATACCGTTCAGCACGCCAATGAGGTCGGCACCGCGCGCTTGGAGAGCTGATTGAAGCCCCATGCCTTCCGGCGTCCACCGTATCTCCTGCGCGTAGGTTGGGCTCACGGTCGTGACCTTGTCGGCGAACATGATGCCAGCCTTGAGGCAGTTAAAGGCCCCATCCTGTTCATACCACGCACCAGGATAGAAGTCTTCCATTGGGAAACCACAAAAGTCCATGGCTCGAATGGGGTCGTAGTATCCTTGATATGCCATATTGTGAATCGTGAAGACTCCACGGGTTCCCGCAAACTCTGGTTGGTGGCGATAGATAACCTTGAGGAGCGGCATACATGGCGCAGTATGGTAGTCGTGGGCGTGGATTACATCGGGCCGCATTCCAAGCGCCTTTGCCAGCTCGAATGCCGCCTTGGAAAGGAAGATGAACCGCCTGTCATTGTCCTCATACCCCTCGTGGTAGCCGTAAATGCCGGGGCGTTCGAAATAATCTTCGGAACCAATAAGATAGACTGGAACCGAGCTGCCAGGAAGCTGGGCCTTCCACACGGAGGCGTATTCGTTCCAAGCTCCAAACGGTACGGCCAATGTAAGATCGGTTTTTTCAAGACCGTGAGCCTTCGCGTCAATGGCACCATATTTCGGTAGGACGACGGTGACGGAGTGACCGTCGGCTTGCCATGCCTTGGGTAGGGCCGACGTCATGTCGGCAAGGCCCCCGACCTTGGCATACGGAGACACTTCGGCCGCAACAAGGAGTATGTTCATCGTGGGCTATTCCTGAATGATAAAGCACGAGTGACGTGATGTGGATAACGGATACCCTGGGTAACAACCTCCGGGGACGGAGGTGCGGCAAAAAGGCCAACCATCGTTGACCCACTACCAGACATCCAAGCTGCAAGAGCGCCTATATTGATAAGATCTTGTTTTATAACAGCTAGCTCTGGATACCTTGCAAACACAACTGACTCAAAGTCATTTGTTATAGTCAATTCGCGAACATCTTTATTTACCAATGATTTAAGACTCTCTTCGGAGATTTTGGTGCTTTGGGGATACGACTCAGTTCTACCGAGTTGACCATATGCCCAGGGTGTCGAGACAGAGATGCCAGGAAAAACAAGCACGAAGGTCCAGGGGATGTGGATATCGATGGGGACAACGACGTCTCCCCGACCCGAAACGATAGCTGGAAACGACTGCAGAAAGAATGGAACATCGCTACCCAGGGAGCACGCAAGGTTGTGCAACACTGTTGCTGAGAGGTTCCAGCTGAACATCGTATTCAAGCCAAGAATTGTGGCGGCAGCGTCGGAACTGCCACCTCCAAGGCCTCCTCCCGCCGGGATGTGTTTCTCTACCGTTATCTTTGCGCCGCATCGTTGATTTCCGGCCGCTGCGGATGCTGCAATCGCAGCCTTCCAGACAAGGTTCTCTTCTGGGATCGACGTTACTTCCGGTGTGCAAACAACGGAGAGCGTCTCGGCCGGCTCAATTGTGATGACGTCATGAAGTCCCAGAGGCACAAAGACCGACTGGATATCATGGTAGCCGTCAGGGCGTTTTTGCAGTACCTCCAAACCAAGATTGATCTTGGCATGGGCATGCATGACGATTCGATTCATTCGCATTACCAGCGTTAAGTACGCTACGAAGTTATGGCAGACGTTCCACAGATATCATATGCAAATGAGCTGGCGCGAAAAGGGATCCACTTACTGTCGCTCCTGATACCCATCATCTATCTGAATATTGATACACAGACAGCCTTGCTCATTCTTGTCCCCATGACGGTTGTGGCAATAGCGATTGACGCTTTGATGTACTTCCATGGTCCCACAAGAAAGCGTATGCATGCAATGGTGGGCAGTATGTTGCGGTCACACGAACGGGACACCAATCGATTCCTGTTAACGGGAGCATCGTGGGTCCTTATTGCCGCAACCATGGTCGTGGCATTGTTCCCTAAGGTTATTGCCGTTACGGCATTCACGATTCTTATCGTTAGTGACACATTCGCGGCCCTCGTGGGAAGGCGATGGGGACGGCACCGATTTCTGGACAAGAGCCTGGTTGGAACAGCGACCTTTATTGCAACCGCTGTAGTATGTGTTGTTGTCTATGACGTCATCTATGCCCTGCCGCCAACGTTCGTGCTTGCCGGATGCCTTGGTAGCGTTGTTGGTGGCGTTGTTGAGGCAGCCTCCATCCGCCTCCGGCTTGATGACAACCTTTCCATTCCTGGTAGCATTGCCCTCGTCATGCTGGGAATTGATCTGCTCCTACCATTGTTTTCCCTCCCAACGTTTTCTAAGGCACTGTAGTGGCACGGTCAACATCAACAACCCTTGTCGTTCTCATTCTACTCGGTATCGGCATCGGGATAGCAGCTCTGTTTGTCTGGCGACGCATCGACGCAACGTCCGTAGAAGGCTGGTATGCCGTTACAGACTCCTTTACGGGTGGAGGTGGATCGCTGCTAAGGATAGAATATGTCGAAGTCCCTGAGTACGATACCACCAAGATTGTACGGTCTGGCGCTGCATTAGCCCAACAGGCGCTGGCTGACCCGGCGTTTGACCGCTCGAAGGAGCGTACTCTTCTCATCTATTTCTATCGCGCACAGGATACGGCTTCATTGTCCGAAGACGCCATTGAAAACCTCGCATACACGCATCGCAATATCAGCGATCCTGCGTCCAAGCTCTTTTACGTTTCGAGTGGCTACATGATACGTGCTCAGTTCCCGCGGACAAGCGCCACGACTATTGAAAACCCTGTCCTTAGCCGGTCGGCTTTCTACCGCCCTCGGCCTGGCTATAGCGCTCGCGAATTGCACGGGCGCTAAGGCGACTTTCCTGGCAGGGGACTACTGCTGCCTGAACTGAACGTCCAGATATGCATCAAACAGGTGCTTCACCTTGTTGCGTTGATACTTGCCTGTGGAGGTAACGGGTAGTTCTGTCGTAAAGACAACGACCTTGGGTCGCTTGTGAAACGGTAAACGTTCGGAACAATATGCCAGAATCGCTTCTTCCTTGGCACTACCATCACTGACCACCAACGCTCCAACCTCTTCGCCGTACATATTGTTTGGAAATCCGACGCAAATGCCGGCTTTCACACCAGGTGCGCCAGCCAGTACTTCGTCAATTTCCAATGGTGCAAGGTTCACCCCACCGCGGATGATCAGTTCCTTGAGTCGGCCTGTTATGAAGAAGTAGGTGCGTCCGTCGGACGAGACCTTCATGAATCCTTCATCACCTGAACGAAACCACCCAAATGCGAAACAATCCTCATTAGCCTCCGGCCGTGTATCATACTCTCGCATAACGCTGACGCCGCGAATGACGATCTCGCCGCGTTCACCTTCTGGTACTGGGTTGCCACTGGCGTCGTGTATGGCCATTTCGTTGCACGGTAAGGGTACGCCAATGCTGGGAAATCCGTAGTCCTTCATCCACGATCGATGTTGGTCCCATGACAGGTCAAGAGGTAGGAAGCAACTGTAGCACGTCGTCTCACTTAGTCCATATCCATGCACAATACGAAGGCCATATCTCTCCTCGAAGGCTGTGGCAAGTTCTACCGTCAAAGGCCCTGCACCACATATGAAATGGCGAAATCCGGATGCCAGAATGTCGCTGGCATCTGCCTTGGCTTCCAAGAGAAAGGCCAGCAGGGTTGGCACCACGCTAACAAGATGAACACCTTCGGCCTTGATGGTATCGAAGAAGCTGGTGGCAGAGAACTTGCGCTGTAGGACGACGGAAGATCCGGCTACGAAGGGCGTCACAGTCGTTACGATGGTTCCATTCACATGATGAACGGGGAGAACACACATCATGCGGGTCTCTTTGCCGATACCATGCCATGAACCTATCTCGCATGCATCAGCAAAGAGATTTTGTTGCATGAGCACCACACCTTTGGGGTTGCCAGTTGTGCCTGATGTGTAGACGAGAAGGCAGTCGTCGAAACGCCGATCAATTGGCACGTCATCCCAAGGATGAGGATTGCATGCACGCACCGTAGCATAGAACTCCGGATCTGCGGAGTCTGTGTCAACCTCAAGTATCTGAACCGCATGCTCCAAGTTGTAGGCACCAAGGGCCGCGACGATTCGGTTCCGATATTCCGACCGACAAAACACGATCCTTGTTTTCGAGGCCGACAGGATGTACGACAACCGAGCGTCATCTTCCGTCATGTTCAACGGTACCGCACATGCTCCAATCATCCAGCAGGCGAAGTACTGTAAAATTGTATCAGGATGATTGTGCCCTGCGATGGCAACGCGATCCCCAGTGCCCACACCATTCGTTACCAGCAGTGTAGCAATGCGCCGAGCAACATCAATGAACACCGCGTACGACCATACCGTGCGACGGCCGCTGGCATCAACGTAAATCATCCATGGGCGTTCGCCTTCTGCGTCCCGTACTTGCATAAGGTGGGACCACGACTGAAATGCATGTGTGGCATCGTTTGCCAACATGCCATTCATACTGCGTGCTACGTTCGTGCGAGGGTTAAGATCGATTGCCATGGCTTTTGTGACTGATGAAGGTTCCCTGCAAATCTATCACCTTCACACTCCGTGCTCATGGCATAGCGTAGTTTTGTAACTGACCACAGACTGTTACAACCCATGACAATCAACAATAGTGACGAATTGGAATCCATGATGCGCGTTGGCGGCCTTGTTGCGCAAACATTGGACATCATGCAGAATGCTATCGAACGAGGAATCACTACTGCTGAAGTGAATGCCCTCGGTGAGTCCTTCGCACGTAGTCACGGTGCAAGGAGCGCACCACAATTGACGTATGACTTTCCTGCATTTACGTGCATCAGCATCAATGATGAAATTGTACACGGAATTCCTGGCAGCAGACGTATCGCGGCAGGAGATGTGGTCAAGCTCGACGTTACCCTGGAGCTCGATGGATTCATGGCCGATAGTGCACGAACGATCTGTGTAGAACCGGTTTCAGCGCATGCACGACGGCTGACCACTGCCGTTCACAAGGCCTTGAATGCCGCAATCACGGGAGCAGTAGCAGGAAGACGTCTCCGAGCCGTTGGGCACGATATCGAAAAACAAGCTCACCGCCATGCGGTGTGGGTTGTGAAGGAACTTGCCGGGCACGGCATCGGGAGGTCCCTCCATGAAGAGCCATCCGTGCCAAACTGGCCCGATCCCGAAACAACGGTGACATTACATGAAGGGCTTGTTCTTGCAGTCGAGCCGATGTTTTCGTTGATGAAGTCGGGATTGATCGAAGATGATGATGGATGGACGTTGCGTATGGAACGCGGCTGCTTTGCAGCCCATATGGAACACACCATTGTCATTCAACAAGGCCAGCCACTCATTCTCACGCAAAGCCATTCCCACCGTGGTGAACATTCATGATTGATTTGAGAAGCGACACGCTTACCCAGCCAACTACGGCCATGCGCCACCGCATGATGACCGCTCCGGTGGGGGATGACGTCTACAACGAAGACCCATCAGTTGGCACCCTGCAGGATGCCATGGCAGCAATGACCGGTAAGGAGGCGGCATTGTTCGTACCAAGTGGAACCATGGGCAATCAAATATGCCTGGCGCTTCATACGCGATCCGGAGACGAAGTGATTGCTGAAGCGGACGCCCATATCTTCCATTATGAGAACGCCGCAGCGAGCGTCCTGGCGCGGGTGCAGATTCATGCAATTCCATCCGATCGTGGTGCAATGGACATCGATCGTATCGTCAACGCAGTGCGTCCCAATCAGTATTATTATCCTAGAACGTCGCTGATCGCCGTAGAGACTTCCCACAACCGCCACGGTGGCACCGTGTTGCCCTTGGACTATTTGGCAGACCTGCATCACTGTGCTCGGCAAACGAACGTGCCCGTGCACTGCGATGGAGCCCGACTGTGGAATGCCGCTGCCGCGCTCGGAGTGTCCCTCAAAGAACTCTGCCAATACTTCGACACCGTAAGTATTTGCCTTTCGAAAGGGGCCGGGGCTCCAGTGGGGTCCGTCATCGTTGGGCCGAGGCCCCTTGTCGAAGAAGCACGCAGATGGAGGAAAATGCTTGGCGGAGGTATGCGCCAGGCCGGTATCCTCGCCGCTGCTGCCCTGGAAGGCATTGAGTCCATTGTTCCGAACATTCCGGATGACCATCGCCGTGCCCGACATTTTGCCGACTTGATATCTCAAGACAGCCGTGTTGTTCTTGATATGTCGCGGGTCCAGACAAACATCGTTGTGTTCAGTGTTCCTGGCACGAACGATGATGTACTTCTACAAGCATGTCTGGACGAAGGAGTGCGTATTGCCCCTATCCGCCGCGGATTAATGCGGGCCGTCTGGTATCATAGCATCACGGATGATGACACGAACCGTGCTGCATCCGGAGTGCGTGCTGCTATAGCCCGTGTTTCATGAGTTCCGTTGTGACGATAACTGTCCGTAGTTTTGCACCGAACCGTCCACTTTTTTCCCTCTCCAGCCATGCCAGCATCCGATAAAGCAGAAGCGACCATTGATCATGGTCCAACGACGATCGAAGACCATGGTATCTTTAACCACCGGCTCCATAGTCGAGTACGCTCGTATGATGTCGACAGACAGGGTATCGTCCACAACGCGATTTATCTCTATTGGCTGGAGGCCGCGCGCATCGAGTATTTCCGCGATATTGGCGTGCCAATTGATCGTCAGTCGTTTGTGACAAAACACCGATTTGTCGTTGCCAGCACCCAAATCGACTATCGTCAAGCCGCCCAGTTCGACGACGTGTACACTGTGTACACGAAGATCAGCTTCGTGAAGAATTCATCGTTTGGATTTGAGCACGTCATCCGTCGCGAAGACGGTGTCATTATTGCCACTGGAAAGAGCGTTCTGGTTCATCTCAATCCGGCAACGAATAAACCAGAGCGGATCCCCGATTCGTACCGGTCGCTTATCAAGGAGTTTGAAGGGGAAGGGCTGTTTGGTTAGTGGGATGGTGATTCGAACGTAAGCGGCCAGTCGTATCGTCCTAGTAGTCGATGGTCATAATTCCAAAGGACGAAAGAACGGCACCACCCATTTGGGGATGTGGATTGGCAATATTGATGATGATCCGGCCTTTGACCTGACGCACGGACGGTACCTGTACGAAGGCTAGGCGGAGCCGCCGGTTGACGCCGTCGACAAACCATAGGTAGTCGTTTTCACGGCCCACGTAATCCATGACGAGGACGTTCAAGAAGGTGTCGGGATTGATGATGTCCCGTGGAATGCTATCGCAGATTGCGTTTTGCACGGAAAAACCGAAGGACCGCACGACGGTGGATGCATCCGCTGAAGGTTTGCAGGAGAACAGCGGTGTGCTGATGGAAGGGATGGAGACGACGAACCTATCGGCAGATGTGTCGATACGTATGCTGGAAAGAAACGTTGGGTCACTATAAATGGCCTCAAACGCCGAGCTGTCCACCTGATAGGCTATCGTTAGTCGAGTCGGCGTGACAAATCGATCGATGAATCGCTGTTCCCGCGGCGTGTCAAGCTCCAGCGGTGAACTACAGCCCTCCAATACGCAACCGCATACACAGAACGCCAGCAAGAGCCTTATGGTCCAGCGACATGTCATTTCCATGCACCTAAATCAACGCTCAGGCCGTATGTGAAGCCAAACTTGGACGACGAGTACCATTGTCCGCTATGGCGGAAGAACAGGGCAGAAGCGTCAAGGCCAACGGTGAATGCGAGCGGTCCGCCAGGATGATAGACAAGGCCAGCGCTTCCGCGTGCGGCAGAGGACCCTGCGAGAATGCCATTCCGATGGTCGATTCCACAAACGGCCTCAGGCCGGGGAGTACGGAGAACTCTGCAGCGGTGAAGCGATAGTTTGCCCCGACCCAGAAGAGAACGGGTGTTTGACGAAACTCGACAGGCCGACCACCGACGGCGCCATTGAAGACCTGTTCGAAGGATTCCGAGCCCATCTCGATACCAACGCGGTGATGTTCCGTCAGGGGAACGGAGACAAGAAAAGCGCTATTGGGAATCAACGCGTCCTGCAATGCTTGTGGAGTTGGTCTGTCGGAGCGAAGACCACTAGCGAGGGAGCGAAGTCGAAACTGGACTGGAAGATTATATTAGAAGGGATACAGGGGAGCCGCTTATACTGCCTCCGTATTCACTATCGCCTGATCAATCTGCACAAATTCAAAGGGATGCCGAATACCAAATTTCAAAGGTGACTGAGGAATTTCGAAGATTCCGTATTAAAGCCGAGCTCGCACGAAAACAAACTGATTTGCAATTGAAAGAACTCCAAAACAATAATGTCCAACGTGCGACTCAATTAATAACGGGACAAGATGCTTTGAAGGACAGAGATAAAATACGATCACTAGAATTACAAATAGAGAAACTAAAGTCGGAACAAATGACAAGAGATCTTCAATTTAAAGAGTCCTATGACAACTTGGTTCTTGAAAACAAGGCATTAAAATCCAGTGGGTCGGAGGCACTGTTGGCCTCGCAGTGGCGATTACGATACGAGACTTGTCTCCGAGAGAAGGAGGAGTTAGAGGCACAGCTCCAGTCAACACAATCAACTTCTAAAGGCGACGAAAAATACGAAGAAAAATATCGCGATCTGAAAGGTAAGCACTCTATGCCAACTTTTGTATATGCGCAATCTTTTGTTAACTAATGGATGGTCGTTACTCTTAAGAATCGTTCCGTTTGTATAGAAAGAAAGCGAAAGAAATATTCGAAGCTCAACAGAATTCTGGAAACGGAAATGGGATCTCATCGACGGCAGCTTTCCAAATAACGAGTAATTCATCTGCGGATGCGAAATT
>JALOMA010000175.1 GCA_025455735.1 Candidatus Kapaibacterium sp. | reverse complement strand
TTGGGTGTTGTTGAACTCAACCGCCGCGTCAAACTGCCCGCGATTGCTATGCTGGCGGCATGCTGTGCACTGATCGGGGCGGCCGCTCTTTCGGAACGCGATGGGATTCAACGAACCCGAACGATGGAGGGCGAGCTGGTTTCCAAGATGGCCCGCACTGGAGACTACCTGCGCACAATGGCGCAAGCCCAAGGGAAACAACTCACCATTGCCGCGTCCACGATTGGTGCGCTGGCATGGACGTCGAGATTGCCCGTTGTCGACATGCTCGGACTAACGGACAAAACAATTGCAACCAATCCGGACCCCATCCCGGCCATCAGTAACGATGCCACCGTGGGGTGGAAAGAGCGTAAATACAATGCTCGCTACGTGCTGTCGCGACGGCCCGACGTCATCGTCTTCAGCACGGGTATGAAACCAAGTTCATATGCCGAACGCGCCTTGTTCGCAGAGCAGTTCTATTGCGACTACTATCAGTACTACTATCCCATCGAAGGTACGTCGACGTTGCAGATCCTGTACAGACGGAAACCCGATGCCGTCCTCAGGAAAAATCCTCAGCAACCCCTAGCGTCCATTGACCTTGCCTTTATTCCACGGTACGTCGAAGCTCTAAATCTCCTAACCAATAGACGCACCACTGCCAGGGCGCACGAGTTGTTTCAGGACCTGGCCTCCAACGGGCCCACAAATTTCACGGGAGCGCATCAACAACTCTCAGATCTGGAGCAAAGCAACGTGGAGGGTATTGAGCGGTATGCTTCCGAAGCAATTCGACGGGACCCCTGCGACGTCCGGTCGCACTTCGACCTCTTCCAGGTGGCGCGGTTCAAACGGGATACGGCTGCAATGGCATTACACGGCGACTGGGTGTCACGGTGCAATCCAAAATTGTTCACACTCTTGGGTATTTCCGTACCCGACGACAAGTACTAGCCCAGATATCATCCAGCGGGTGGGGCAGAGCCACCCGCTGGAAACCTATCGAGCGACGACGAATGGCAGACTACGACCGACTGCCGCAACATGCACAGTATAGTAGCCCGTTGGAAGATGCGTGATGGTGACCGTGACCTCGTGCTCGTTCGCAACTCCGCACGCAACAGTCATCCCCAGCATATCGACGATGCGCCAACGCCAACCAGGTGCCAGTCCGCGGACGTACAGAACCTCGGATGTTGGAACTGGGTTCACTGCTAGCATGTGTTCGGAAGCCGTCATAGTGACGGACGAAGGAACGTTGGCACGCAGGGGCAAGAATCCCCAGCGGACTCCCGGCTGCCCCATGATACCGGCTACCGGCTGTGCCGCAACCACGCGAACGGACGGACTGGAGGGCACAGGCACAGCGTGGCCCGATGACGCGAGAAATCGCGTAACCTGGGCCGATGCCGTCGTTGCCCACAAGAACAGGCCCACCAAGATGATGTTCATGATGTCACCGTACACGAAGAATGTACAAACACCGCATCACTGGTCTGGCCGTGCCCAACCCCAGTGATTCCAGCCGACGAACATTTCCGACGGAATTTTTTACCGTGTCGTGACGCAAGGCAGTGGACCGCACGGACGACGATGGATCGGTCTCGGGATCGTACGTCGCGTCCCCTATACCCTCCAACATGGTGCCGCGAGCATCTGGCATGTTGAAGTCGGTTGTGGAGTCGTCGTCATCGGATCCATCGCCATACGTCGTACCCAAAGCCAGAAACAGCAGTGGATACGATGTAGAGGAAAGTGCTCTGCCGTCGCAGGGCAACCACGCATCGGTAAGCGCATCAGCCCGGCCCATATAGGCCTGTACGGTGCCAACGGGAACCTCCCCATCGCTACGGGTGGCCGTGGTAGCATGCGAGGCATATGGCACTGCATTGATGCGCATGCGTGGAAGAAGCTCCGTACCGTCGGCCTCCACGATTGCGAGATACGGGTGGTCTACAGCGCGGCCCGGATAATTCTTGTCCAGCTCCTTGAACAATGCCGCCAGTCCCGAGACAGGAATTTCTACGGTAAAGGCCCCGCCGTTCTGAACAGCATCGATATCTCCATATGACCCTCGGATGGGGCCGCCCGACGCAGAATCGTAGATGCGCACCTGGATCCGATACGTACCGTCTGGTCGGGCCAGACCCTGCGCATCGGTAAAGACGCCCTGAAGCGTCATCGTGCGGTTGTCCTGTGCCACAAGGCCACTGACACAGGCAATGACGAGCAGGAAGATCGTACTACAACGAAGCAGCATGGTGGCCTCACTTCCAGGTATCTGTGAAGGATGTCTTACTGCCCACATCCGTGATAGTAATCGTGTCGTACGTCATGGTGAAGTGAAAATCCTGAAAGGTAGCCTTGCCAGCACCTCCACTGCCAACCGAACGGTCGGCTGCACCATCACCATCCACGTCTCCCGAAGCAATCATAACGTCGGTCAGCTCCACGGTCATGATCTCCCGCCGCTGTCCATTGCCATCAGTAGAATACACTCTCAGCACAGCTTTGGCAATGTGTTTGCCTTTGGCGCAATAGCGGAAGAGTGCAGGAAGTCCAGCAGCAGAAGAGGATTCCGAATCCAGCGTCTTCACAATGTGAATGGGTTTGTGCTGACGGCGCCCTGTGGCAAGCCCCGATCCGGCCTCGCGGCGGGTGGCACTTGGATTGGAGACGCCCCAGGACCACGACAGGACTTCAATGTCCCGCAGCGGCTCTTCTCCTTCTACTCCCTCGATCTCCAAACGAAAATCTGTTGCGGCGTACGCCGGCATAATGGCGGCAGCCAGCACCAGGCCAACTACCATCCATCGGGATATGCGTGTGAACATGTCACACCTCCTTGGAAATGATACAGATTTGGCCAGGCGATCAATGGACCGTCGGTCGGTGTAAACATATCATAAAATCATCCTGATGATGCAACCACCGATCTGTGGTTTCTCCACGTTCTTGTGTTGCATTACGGTCTTCCAATCATGGACCGCATCAATGCAGAACCTCCACCCCACGGCAAAGTGGTATCTTTGTGGCTAACCAATTTCAGCCGAACAGGATATGCCGATTACTCCCCGACCCGATATTCGCAACATCGCCATCATTGCCCACGTGGACCATGGCAAAACAACGCTTGTGGACCACATGCTGCGCCAGGCTGGTACCTTCCGCGAGAACCAGCAGGTAGCTGAACGTGTGATGGACTCCAACGATTTGGAGCGGGAAAAAGGCATCACGATCATGGCAAAGAACGCTGCCGTGCGGTGGAAGGACACCAAGATCAACATCGTTGATACGCCAGGTCACTCAGACTTTGGTGGCGAGGTGGAACGTGTTCTCTCGACCGTCGACGGTGTTATTCTCCTGGTTGACGCAGCCGAAGGCCCCCTTCCACAAACACGATTTGTCTTGCGCAAGGGCTTGGAAATGGGCCTTCAACCCATCGTCGTCATCAACAAAATTGATCGTGGTGACGCTCGCCCAGCTGAAGTGCTTGACGAAGTCATGGAGCTCTTCATTTCGCTTGGTGCCACATACGAACAACTGGACTTCCCTACCATCTATGCAATCGGCAAGCAGGGTATTGCAAAACGGTCGCTGGAAGACACATCCGAAACGTTGGACCCCTTGTTTGACGCCATCCTGGAGCACATCCCGGCACCAAAGGTAGACGTTGACGCACCATTTGCAACGGTAATATCGGCCTTGGACTGGTCCGATTATGTCGGCCGTATCGCCGTTGGCCGCGTTTCCCAAGGTAAGGTCTCCGTTGGCGATCCCGTAGCCCTCATCAAACCCGATGGACGGCGCGAACAATCGCGGGTGACGAAGATGTACGTCTTCGAAGGCATTAGCCGTGTGGAGGCACCGTCGGCAGAAGCTGGCGAGATGATCGCCCTTTCAGGATTCGAGAACGTCTTTATTGGCGAGACCATTGCCGACCTGTCCGTCACCGAACCGTTGGTCTACGTCAGTATTGACGAACCAACAATTGCCATGTTCTTCATGGTCAACAACTCTCCCTTTGCTGGCAAGGAAGGGAAGTTCGTCACCACTCCCAAACTACGCGACCGTCTCTATCGCGAGCTTCGTACGAACGTATCGTTGCGCGTTGCGGATACGGACTCGCCCGACGTCTTCAAGGTAAGTGCACGGGGCGAGCTCCAGCTGGCCATCCTCATCGAAACGATGCGCCGCGAGGGCTTCGAGTTTGCCGTATCGCGTCCCGAAGTACTGTTCCAACGCAATGATGATGGAACCCTTCTTGAACCAATTGAGCATGTGACCGTGGACGTCTCGGAGACACACGTGGGATCCGTGATCGAAATGCTCGGAAAGCGGAAGGGTGAGATGACGGCCATGGCTCCAGGCCTTGATAATGTGCGCGTCGAGTTTCTCGTCCCTGCTCGCGGCCTGATCGGCTTCCGCACGGAGTTCCTCACGACAACGCGCGGCGAAGGGATCCTTCACCACACGTTCGATTCCTGGCAGCCCTATAAGGGCCAGATTTCAGGACGTCAGCGCGGTGCTCTCGTTTCCATGGAGTCGGGCCAGGCAACTGCATATGCTCTGGAAATGGTTCAGGAACGTGGTGTCCTCTTCATCGGGCCCGGTGTACCGGTTTATGAAGGGATGATCATCGGCGAAAATGCCCGGGAAGATGATCTTAGCGTCAATGCATGCCGTACGAAGCACCTCACGAATATGCGCTCCAGTGGTTCGGATGGCCTTGTCAGGCTAGAAACGCCACGCCAGATGTCGCTTGAGCAATGCATCGAATTTCTGGAAGATGACGAGTTGCTCGAGGTAACACCACAAAGTGTTCGCCTGCGGAAGAAAATTCTTGACTCCACAATGCGTCAACGAGCCAAAAAACGCGAAGCCGCGCTGTAACGCATTCTCCCCACTCGGAGTCTCCGCCCATGCTGCGATTCATTCTTGGTTGCCTCTTCTGCCTTGCCATCATCCCATCGTGGATGGGGGCCCAGGCTCCACTGCGGCTTTCCATGAAACGAGGCACAACGGTTGCATATGCGTGTACCATGTCGATTACGCAACGCATTCCCATGATGCAGGAGCAAATGGAGAACATGTCTACGGTGCATGGCACCATGACGATGACCGTCAAGGACGTCCTCAAGGGTGTGCATTCCTTCGACGTCTCCTACGCAGATTGGCAAGCGCGTCAAACATCTACAGGGTTGGAGGGCATGGTCGATGGAAAGGAAACATCCGTCATGCTCCATGACGTCAACGCGATGAAAGCCACCCTCCAGGTGGCCCCCGATGGTACCATGCTGGCACAAACCGTTGTTGGTGCTGCTGGTGATGCGT
>JALOMA010000023.1 GCA_025455735.1 Candidatus Kapaibacterium sp. | reverse complement strand
GCAGAAGGTATCTACGATATCACGGCAAATATCCTTTCCATCGCATCCGAACGCAACATCCTTACTATTGAAGCATCGAATGCTATCGCTGAAGACCGCCTTCGGAAGGTACGCCATATCCATGGCGGTTATGTAGGTTCGCCAACCATTCGTGGTGTATAGGTCGCTGTGGCAAAAACTCCCCCTCCTGAACAGTTCCCAACGTCGCGCCAGCGCAGCGTAAAAGGTACGCGCCATTTGGCACGAGAGAAAGCACTGCAGATTCTAGCTGCTACTGAAGATGGCGAAACATCCTGGGACGTCGTCTTCCCGCACATCTTTAATCGCCAATTCACGTTTGATCCCGACGAGCCTACATCGGGCTCGTCGAGGATTCTAAAGCCCGACGAAGTCTTTGAACTGGAAGCCGACGTGCCGATTCAATGGTCGCAGGAAGATGTGGACTATGCCGTTCATGTTATTCGGACCGTGCGCGACAAGAAGGATCACAGCCAGGCGATGATCGATAGGCATGCCAATAACTGGGATATCGAACGTATAGCCATGATCGACCGGATCCTGATGCACCTGGCCATCACCGAGCTGACGGCCTGCCCCGACATACCAGTAAAAGTTACGATCAACGAAGTCATCGAACTGGCGAAACAGTACAGTACGGACAAATCGGGAACGTTCATCAACGGTATCCTTGACGCCATCGTTGCCGAACTCCGCGAAAAGAATGAGATTCACAAGACGGGACGAGGTCTAGTAGAGTAACCTCCGTAACAGATGCCAACTGCAGCGATTGTTCCGCCTATTGCACGCACTACAGGGATTTTTCATGCCAACACTACGTACCCGCTTCATGGTCGCCCTTGCCGTTGCCGTAACGGCAGCTTCGACCATAGTCGCACAGCCCAGCTTTGTGTGGTCACTGCATCTCGGTGGCCGAACCTTTGACGATGCTCGCGCCCTTGCTGTATCGCCGCAGAACGACCTGCGCCTGGCCGGACTCTTCCGTGATTCCATTCTTATTGGCACGGAGTCCATCCTTGGCTTGGGGAACTACGACGTCTTTACGGCGCGGATCTCGCGGACTGGGAACCTCCTGATGTTCGGCGCGCTTGGTGGCCTCTACGAAGACGACATTCAGAGCCTCGTCGTCGACAAGGATGGCAACACCTATCTCTCCATGCGCTTCAGCACGGAAGCGGTCATCGGCGGCTCCGTCGTTTCCGGGCTAGGAGAGGAAAGTGGTGACGATATCGCCCTGGTAAAAGTCAACCGCCAAGGCGGTGTGGCATGGACGAAAGTCTTTGGCTCCATTGATGACGACGAAGGTGCTTCCTATCTGGCCTGCGATAGTGTCGGCAACGTCTACCTTGGTGGTAGCTTCCGAAGTACGGCACAGTTTGGGACGCGCCAAATAGTCAGTAAGGGGCGCGGAGATGGTTTTGTTGCCAAAATCAACGGCACAACCGGTAACGTTATTTGGGCAAAGTCGTGCGGTGGTATCAATGAGGACTTCGTCTCGGGCCTGGCAGTAACGCCGAACGGAGACCGTGTGTATGCGTGCGGTGTTTTTGCCGGTGTAGCACAGTGGGACTTCGATGAACTACAATCCGTGGACAGCCGCAATGACTTCTTCATCATGGCATACTCCGCCGATGGTGCCAATCAATGGCTTAAACGCGCTGGATTCCCGGGCGATGACAACCAGATTACGTGTGCTGTTGATCGAAAAGGGGATATGATCCTCACAGGCGCCGCACGCAGCCCAATGACGTTTGATGGGCGCGGTTTGAATGTTAATGGTGAAAATGCTTCCGATCTTCTTTTTGCGCGTTTTGGTCGCAACGGCGATATCAAGACGCTCAAGGCGTTCGGCCATATCTTCGAAGAAACGGGCTATTCGATAACAACGGATACTCGGAACAACATCTACATCGGTGGGCGATATGACTCGCTCTCCTACATGGATGAAACCGCCCTGCTCTCCGTGGATGGTCTTGACGGATTTGTCCTACGCCTGGAAGAAAATGGTGAGTTCGAGTGGGCTGTATCTGTTGGCGGTAGTGGCGATGATGCCGTGCGGTGTGTTGCGGTAGACCTCAATAATGTCCCGTATGCCTTCGGTGAGTTCGAGGGTGCCATTACAATTGCGGACAAAACCTACGAAAGCCGTGGTGTTCGCGATCTCTTCCTTGCCGCCCTCGAATGTGGTCCCAATACCAGCCTTCGTCCAGCCAGCAATCGTATCACCATCTGCGAAGGCGGTGACACTACCATCAGTGCTCGAGCAGGGTATCCAGAGTACGTTTGGAGCGTGGATGGGGCGGCTGTGTCCGGCCAAACGGGCCACCGCTTCAATCTAGGTCAGCTTGCCATTGGCCAGCATCGTGTGTCCGTACGCATCACCGAAGTGGGCGGATGTGCTCTTTCATCCCAAGAAGTGCTTGTCGATGTTGTCGAAGGAATGGCAAAACCCGAAATCAGCCGTGATGGCAACAACCTGACATGTTCCATCGAAGGTGCAACGTATGCATGGTATCGCGAAGGTGCTTCGATGAACCGAACGACACAGGCTATTACGATTGCAGGCGATGGCCTCTATCGCGTCCGTGTTACCGATGGTTCAGGATGTAGTCGGTGGTCCGACCCTATTCTGGTTGGCACGACCAGCGTAGATGAAGGCTTCGCAGGCACGGTGCGCGTCTACCCCAATCCTACGCAAGGTTCCGTCTTTGTTGATGGCATCACGGTAGGCACGACAATCGCAGTGTACGACCTTCTTGGTGCCAACGTCTTGTCGCTCACCGCCGATTCCGAGACCATGACGATTCCACTGTCCGACGTACAAACTGGCCTCTATACCCTCGTGATCTCCAACGGTCAATCGCGTATCATGCGCCAGGTACTTCGTCGCTGAGGGACCACGGCGCTCGCACGTCCCATACGACGCAGGCCATCACGGGTATCCATTCACACATCAACACGGCGGTGGTCTCTTCCCAGACCCCGCCGTTGCTGTATGCGGACCATGCCACGTGGTAGGCTGCCATGCTAATGGTCAACGCTAGGGCGGACCGCGTGGGCGCAAGGGGAAACAGTACTACGGGAAGTGCCATGTACCATGGATGAGCCACTGGTGACAAGCATAACGTTGCAGCACTGGCCACGGCTAAGGCCCGAAATGGGTCCTGGCGGAACCTCCACAGGACCGCCATGCCAGCCGCGGCCATGGCAAGGGCCATGACCATGCGCGCCGTAGGTACGGCAATACCGGACGTGAGGAGAACGTGACCCACCAAACTGTTCGACTGGAACGTGGCAACAAACGCCCCCAATGAACCAACAATATTTCTCGACATCAGGAAAGGGGCCGTGCATGCCACAACGGCCACCACGAAGCCCGCGCCGATTTTCAGGACGCGGTGCTTGGGAAGCTGCCATACAAGCAACGGCACGGCCACGATAGAAGCATACTTGATGGCAACGGAACAGCCCAGGAGAACGCCTGCACGAGAGTCGTTGCATCGTCGCAGCAACAGCGCCGACAGGAGAACCAGAAGGCCCATCGGTAGGTCGACGTGGGGGTCCAGTACGCCATGACGCAGCAGCATAGGACACGTCGCTACCATGGTGATCAGCAGGCGTTCTGACGGCCTTGCCAGCAACCAAGCCGCCACGGCCGCAGCTCCAACAATGGCTGCCCATGTGGCAATCCAGAGGGGCATGGACGAACCAGCAACCGCACTGCAAAGCGTGAAGAGAAGCTGTGATCCAGGCGGATAAATTGTTGGCAGCTCGGAATACTTGATGGCATCGGGAAGGCTGACGATGGTTCCATCGAAGACCGTTTGATGCTTCATGGATGACAGTGCAGGTGGCATATAGGGCGTGCCTCCTTGGAGAACGGCATGGCCATCCCACATGTATCGGAGAACATCATCACTGAGCGGCCGGTGCACAATGGCCATGGTTGTGGCTGCGGCAAGGGCCAACAACGCCAAGGCCAAACTTGTTGTCGTGACGTGGCTGTGGCGTCGTTTCAATACGACTGCCATGGCGGCAATCCATCCTGCCGAAGACAACGCCCAGGCAACGGCCGATGCACCGTCGGAAGCTAGGAGGACCATCCACGATATGGCTACCAACGCCAGGGTGGGCCAATGGCTAGCGAATGGCATAGCGGGCAATGGTCGACAGGATGGTGATGCCAGCTCGGATGGTTCCCGAGACCGTGCCAGAGATCTTCGATGTACCGACGCGGCGCCGGTAGGACACAGGAACTTCGGCGCAGCGAAGACCAAGTTTGGCTGCCTTTATCTGCATCTCGACAGTCCAGCCGAAGGCCCTATCCTGCATGTCCAACTGCTCGAGTGCTCGTGTCGTGATGGCCCTCATGGGGCCCAAGTCGGTAAACTTCACGCGCCACAACAGGGCAATCAGCCACGTTGCCAACCAGTTGCCGAATACTTGTGGCGGCGTTAGGGATCCGCGTTCGCGGCTGCCAGCCAGGCGCGATCCGATAACCAGATCGGCACGTCCGTTGATCACCTGTTCCAGCACCCGTGGTACATCGCGGGGATCATCCGATAGGTCGGCGTCTACGAATAGGACGATATCATGCGGAAGCGTTTGCAACACCATTAGCGCGCGCTGGCAGGCAGCACCGTAACCACGGTGTGGCTCGAACACAACGACGGCCCCTGCTTCGGAAGCGAGCGAGGCCGTGGCATCCGTGCTGCCATTGTCGCAGACAACGACGGTGTGTACCAGATCCCTCAACGAATCCACGACGCGTGTTATCGACGCCTCTTCGTTCAAGGCCGGAATCACGGCCATGACCAAAGGCCTAGGGTGTTCCGTCATACATTGGCCTGTAGGTGGCATTGTAACCGCCCGTCTCGGTACGTACCCAATCGTGGGATGCAGCCATGGTGTCCAAGTGCTCTCGCGCCGAATCCAGCGATACCTGGGCAAGCCGAGCAACTTGCGACGCATCAATGATACCGGTGTTTCGCAGCTGCGTGTCGATTGCCCGTGCGTACAAGGACATCTGACGTTTACGGTACACCCTACCAAGCTGGAGAAAGACAAGCATTGCTATCAGCAGGAAGACGAACATCGTTCCATAGCCCAAGAAGCTCTCGGCATTGGGGTCGTTCATTGCTCCAACGATAAAGATGGCCGTCATCGTTGTGAACATCAGCAACAGGCCAGCAATGATGTAGAACAGGCGGTACGTCATGACGTAGGCGGTGGAAGGTATCGAACGTCATATCCAGGAAGCTGGACGCGACGGTAGTGCCGGCGTTCGGCCCATTCATCCAGCGTGGCCACCGCATCATCGAGCGAACACCGCAGCCTCATGGCCACCACGGAGGCTTCCACGTAGCCGGCGTGCGACACGATCTCGTCAACAATCGCCGTGACCCGGACGTGGAGCCGCTTTCGTACGCGATGCGCCAGCAGCGCCACAACAGAGCCCCCTGTCAGCATGGAGAAAAACAGAACGGCCAAGCCAATGTCGGTAAGCTTGCCATCATTGGCCATCATGTTGCCCACGACGTTCACAAGAACCATCATGGACAAGGTGGCCACCAAAAGACCGAGAAAAAAGAAGACGCGGTGAAGCATGGGGTGCAAAGTTACGCAGATGCATGCAAGGCGTATTTTTGTGGCCATCTGAAAACGGAGTCCAGTGTGAACACAAAAACGGAACGTCTGCAGGCCCTTCAGGCAGAAGCCATGCTCGGTGGCGGCCAGGCGCGCATCGATGCACAACACGCAAAGGGAAAACTAACGGCCCGCGAGCGCCTTGCCGTTCTGCTGGATGAGGGATCGTTCCAGGAGCTCGACATGCTGGCACGCCACCGTAGCACACGCTTCGGCTTGGAAAAACAGCGGCCACTCGGCGATGGTGTCGTGACAGGCTTTGGTACCATTCACGGTAGAACCGTCTGCGTCTTCAGCCAGGACTTTACGGTCTTCGGCGGGTCCCTGAGCGAAGTGCATGCAGAGAAGATCTGCAAGATCATGGACCATGCCGTAAAGATCGGCGCTCCCGTTATCGGACTCAACGACTCCGGTGGTGCACGCATCCAGGAAGGCGTAGTAAGCTTGGGTGGATATGCCGATATCTTTTTGCGCAACACCATGGCCAGCGGTGTGGTTCCGCAAATCAGTGTTGTCTTGGGCCCCTGTGCCGGTGGGGCCGTGTATTCGCCTGCACTTACGGACTTTATCTTCATGACGAAAGGCACCAGCTACATGTTTGTGACTGGTCCGGACGTCGTGAAGACCGTGACCCACGAGGAGGTGACGTTCGAAGAACTCGGCGGTGCCGATACGCATGCCGAGCGTTCCGGTGTTGCCCACTTCGCCATTGACAACGAGGTAGAATGCCTGTTAGCTGTTCGAAAGATGCTGACGTTTCTTCCCATGAACAATCGCGAGAAAGCGCCTCTGCGGCCTACCACCGACCCCTGGAACAGGCCCAATACACGGTTGAACCATATCATCCCAGCCAATCCCAATCAGCCATACGACATCAAGGACGTCATCCGCGACGTGGTGGACGAGGCCGACTTTATGGAAGTGCACGAAGGATATGCCACCAACATCGTTGTTGGATTTGCCACCCTTGACGGCATGCCCGTTGGCATCGTAGCGAATCAACCTGCTTCGCTGGCTGGTGTCCTGGACATCAACTCTAGCATCAAGGGGGCGCGATTCGTTAGGTTCTGCGACGCCTTCAACATTCCGCTCGTCGTGTTCGAGGACGTGCCCGGATTTTTACCTGGTACGGACCAGGAGTGGCGGGGTATCATTCGCCACGGCGCGAAGTTGCTGTATGCATTCTGCGAGGCTACCGTACCCAAGCTTACTGTGATTACCCGTAAGGCGTACGGCGGAGCATATGACGTCATGAATAGCAAACACATCCGCGGCGACTTCAACGTAGCATGGCCGACTGCGGAAATCGCCGTGATGGGCGCCAAAGGGGCCGTTGAGATTCTCTACAGAAAGGATCTGGACAAAGCTGAGAACAAGGAGCAGCGTTACCAGGAATTGCAGGATGCCTACAATGAGCAATTCGCCAATCCTTACGAAGCTGCTGAACGGGGATATATCGATGCCGTCATTCTTCCCGAGCAAACCCGAACGACGCTGATCACGGCCTTACGCACATTGCGCACGAAGGTGGATACGAATCCTTGGAAGAAACATGGCAACATTCCACTGTAAGGGATTAGCTACGGCCGGGCCAATGTTATGACACAGGTTGTTCGATACGTTCGGTGCTTGCCAAATGCAATGCCAACCAATGTGTACGTTGGCGAAAATAGGTTCTCCCTGTGGCCACGCTTGGGGTCATGTTCGTCGACGATAAATGATGCAAGAATCATGTCGGCAGTAGAATAGCCGTAGGTGATGATCTCCCCCATTGCCGTGAAACGCCCATATCGCTGCATCCGCGTGCCCGGATTGCTCTTGTCGCTGCCGATATGTCCAACAAGACCAGATCGCTCCGTATCCGCGGCATGATCGGCGGCGGCTTTCGTCAGTGCCTCATCAAAGGATAGCGGCGAAAGTGCTGATTGTTGTTTACATCGTGTGCGTGCTTCGGCCACGGCAACGTCGAACGCCTTTTTGTTCGCGGCGGTACGACGCATGACCGCGGCATACGCATCGATCACAGGCAAAAAAGATGCGGGATTACGTCGTAACGTATTGATGGCCTCCAGTAGTGAGTCGGCGGACACCATAACAGGATCCGACGGTACCCTGGCAGGTGCAATGGCACCTGCCAGGATAAGCATCAAGGCGAGAACCGCTTTGCGGATCATTGCTTGGCTGTGTTTTGGGAATGGGCAAGGAAGAGAGCGCCACCAGCAAGGCCAACATCCTTGAGCAGGCCGGACATCGACATCATCAGTGCTCCCTGGTCCGTGGCTCCGAGCACACCAGGAAGGTGGAGGGAGAATGCATAGATAATCATCAGAAGAGCCGTCAGCAAGGCTGCCAGTCGCATCTGTTTGCCAAGGAGGAAAGAAGCTGCAGCTGCTACCTGGGCTACGCCAGTGACGTAGACCCAAAGAACGCCACCCGGAATCGGGACCATTCCAGCCATTTGGTTGGCATCCCGGAGGTGGAAGATTCCAAACACAAGGAACGGCACGGAAAACAAAATCCTGCCAGCAAGAAGGAACGAAGCACTCATGCAACACCTCCGGTGATGATGGTGATAAAGAACGACTTGGCTACTCCAAGCCGCCGTAGATGCGTTCGCAAAGTTTGGAAATCTGGCGGGCGTCACGCTCACTAATGAGCTCGGACAATGCAACGTCGCTGGCCGATATGTCCGGCTCCATGACGTCCAAAAGAGCCAGACCCTGAGGGGTAATGAACGTCAACGACAGACGCCCATCAATTTCGCTTCGACCTCGCCGTGCCAGCCCAGCGCGAATCAATCTGTCAATCAATCGGGTAACGTCCGGTGCCGCCTGAAGCATCCTGTTGATGATGTCGCAGCGAGCGTGTCCATTGGGGTATACCCCGCGAAGAATACGAAGGACGTTGTACTGCGCTGCCGTGATGCCATGCTGGGCGCAAACAGCCTCCATGCGCCGCGTGAAATGGTCGGCACAGACAAGAATGTTCAAAAGCGCCTCCTGATAGGGAGACGCGAATTTCTGTTGCTGTAGTCGTTTCTTGAGGAGATCGCCCATGGTCGCAAGTATACAACAGTCCAATATGTGTTGCAACACGTAGGTAGCGGGCATTGTGGGATCGTCAGCTCTGGGCTTCTTCCGGTCCTCTACCTTGACTTCTTCCGTTGAGTTGCTAACACGAGCAGCGTCTTGATCTGTAGGATTATTATAACAATTACGGCATTTGCGGCTGGAACGAGAAACGTGACAATAGTTGGAGTCGGGCATCGTAGAAGGCTGCCGTCTTGCCAAGGGCATCTTTGCACAACCTAACGCAGAAAGGGTCTGCTCTGAGCGTCGGTAGAACAATCGCCTTTGGAATGGACCTTCCAATTACGTTTTGTTTCATTGTCGGAATTCTCAGTCCATGTCTGTCAGCAATCTGTGTACGGCCCTTGTTGTGTTGTCCTCCCTAGTGCTTCTTCAATGCACGTCGGAGCACGTAACGAATACGTCATTGCGGGTACGGCAGTGGTCCATCATCCCTGAGTTCAGCGAGGAAGACCTCGTTCGAACCTTGGACACAACGAACGTTCGCGCCGTGATCGTTCTCACAACGGAGTTCTTGCAGCCTCATCAAGCGTTTGGAGTATCCGACGAACGCCAAACACGAGCAGTCCTGTCATATCATCCTGACGTTCGTGGTACCAACGACCTAGCGCCGACCTTCCTCAACGGAGTACCGGTGTCGTGGTCCTCGCCTCAGGTACCGTCAACCTCACATCCTGATGTTTCGGATCAACTTTCATCCGTGTCGATCCGGTTCCAGCGGACGGCGGACAACGTGCTTGGGGCTCTTGATACGACAGTCGTGTTCGAACAGCCCATCCGTATGACCAAACCCAAGCGCAACGATTCCATTTCCATTTCCAGGGGTGGATCCATCCTCATGGAACATGTTGGCACGTCCTTTCAGCATGTGATCGTTCGTAGCATCGTACCAGATGACGGTTCACGTGCGATTGTGCGGGAGCGAAGCACCGGGTTGCAGCGTCCAACCGCTATGGTGACATTGGACTCCGCAATCCTTGCTGGTTTGACGCCGAGTATAGGATCGATTACAGCTCGAAAATTCGAGGTCGCATATCTCCGTGCATCCGATGGAGCACGCATCGCCGTTGTACTGAATAGCCAACACCTTGTTGGCGTGCAGTTGATCCAATAAGGGTGGCCGACATGTGCTTCAGTGGGGCAGTGGTATTCAGCCGTTTCCTTCGGAGAGCGTATCGGCATGGTCCGCCATACGGAGCGCCTCGATAATGGGGTCGATGTCTCCGTCAACCACATGTTGCAGTGGATGGTTCTTACCATCACCTTCCAGGCGATGGTCGGTAACGCGATTTTGGGGCCAATTATACGTGCGGATTTTTTCGCTGCGATCGCCGCTTTTTACCATGCTTTTCCGTGCGCCGGCAATTTCAGCGTGCTGGCGCTCCAGCTCCATTTCATAGAGCCGTGAACGAAGGACCTTCATGGCCTTTTCACGGTTCTTGAGCTGGGAGCGTTCGTCCTGGCACTGGACAACAATGTTCGTAGGAAGGTGAACGATACGAACAGCTGTTTCCACTTTGTTGACGTTCTGGCCGCCCTTGCCACCAGATCGAAAGATGTCGATGCGCAGATCGCCGGGATTAATCTCGACGTCTACCTCTTCGGCCTCTGGCAGGACGGCCACGGTGGCGGCAGACGTATGGACGCGACCCTGCGACTCCGTTTCGGGCACACGTTGAACGCGATGGACGCCACTTTCATACTTCAGGGTGCCGAAGACTTCGTCGCCTTCAACCTCAAAGGTGATTTCCTTGTAGCCACCGCGTTCGCTTTCCGTGAAGTCAATGACGTCCAAACGCCAGCTCTTCCGTTCGCAGTACCGCTGATACATTCGGAAGAGGTCGCCAGCAAACAGCGCTGCCTCCTCGCCGCCAGTGCCGGCACGGATTTCCATGATGCAGTTCTTGACGTCCTGGGGGTCCTTTGGAATCAAGAGAACGCGAAGGCGTCCATCCAACTCCTCAAGGCGTGATTGCACGTCGCGAACATCTTCGTACACCATATCGCGGAAGGCAGGGTCGGTCGAGGGGTCCTCGATAAGTGCTCGATTGTCCGCTAGTTCCTGTTCCAGGCGCAGATACGTCTCGGCAGCATCGGCCACGGGACCAAGGCTCTTGTATTCACGTGTAACATCACGGAGACGCTTGGCATCATGCGCCAGAGTCGGATCGTTGAGTTCGAATTCGACGGCGCGATAGCGGTCGATGATGGCTTGCAGTTTGTCATTCATTGTAGGCAGCAAAAATATCGCATCTTCGAGTTCGTTTCGGCCCCATCTGCATGTTTTCCTCTTTTCCCTGTTCCAAATCTGCGCATGCCATCGTTGTTTCGAGTCTTGGGATGCCTCCTTGTCGTGTTGGCAGGGTGTGCCTCCGAGGATCCAAATCTTGTTGACCCTTCGCCCGCCTCCACGGGAATCAAGCTGCGGTTCATCAATGCCGGTGCGGATGGTGTTTCCCGTCGCGTGCTTCTGGAGCGGGGCTTTCAGACGTCCGACGTTGCCGATGGCAGTATAGCGGCAGTGATCCCAGCACCAGCAGACTCCAGTTTTATCGAAGTGGTGACTTCAGGACGTACGGAATACCGCACCGAAGTTCGGAGCATATTCACGCGCAACGTCGTTACCAACCTTATCGCCCTGCCGGCTGCCGATGGTCAGGAAGGTATCGATACGGTTGTTGTGCGCCCCGTCCTTGTTCCCTTCGTGCCCGTTCCAGTGGCTTCCGTACGGTTGATGCATGCCGTCCCGGACACTACTCGATCGTTCACGATGCGCCTTGGATGTCCCAGCGGGCGTCTTCTCACGCCTGGTGCCGTAACGTACCGGAACGCCTCTCAGTATGCCGACCTTCCACCTGGTCCTACGGTCCTGTCCATTCTGGAGCGTTCTTCCTCGGGTATGGAGCGCACAGTGGGGTTGTATAGTGCTACCCTAAGGGCCGGAACGTCCAATATGATCGTGCTGCAGGGGCCTCGAACGCAGCAAAACCCTACCATTACGTTCATTGAAGAAACAGATACATCGTCAAACTCGGTACGTCCACTGGAGCCGGTCACTACGCTTACGGGCGAGCTCAAGGTGGTGAACTTCTCGTCTACGGCTGCCTCGGTACGGTTGGCCGATGGAACCGTGGTATCATCGAACGTAGCACCCCTACGCACTGGCAGTGCGGTCTCCGTCCCTACGTGCTCATCACTGTCCGCGGATCGTGTAACTGTCGAGCTTTCGGACGGGCGTACGGCAACGGATTCTGCATCCCTTGCGGTACGTCGCCGAACAACGGCGTTGGTCGCGGATGACGGTTCAGACGCCCGGCTGATTCTGATCGGAGAAGCCGATCAGGGTGTTGGTACTGCAGGGATGGCCCGCATTCGCGTTGTCAACCTGCATCCTTCCCTCGCATCGATCACTGTATCCGTTGGCGGCAGAACGAACGCCAATTCTCCCAATGGCTTGAGCGCCGGTATCGCTCTTGCCACAGCTGTGGGCTTCGGCAACGTATCTGCTGTATCGGCTGTTGCTCCTGGGGAGCTTCCGATGACGGTGTCGACTTCTACCATTCCTACGACGATTGTCGACGTCTCGCGCGCCAATGTCGAGGCTGATGGTGACTATCTGCTTGTAGTGACGGGGACGGATGCCGATGTTGTGTGTACGATGGTCGAACGCTCCGACGTCGACGGAGCCCTGTCTCCATTACCGGAGGCGGCAATGCTGCGATACGTGAATGCCGTTCCCGATGTCGAGAGGCTCGACGTCAGCATCGGCACCGTCGTCAGTGGCGCACGTATCTTCTACGGAAACTCGGTAGCTACCAGTGTACCCTCGAATGGCGTCGAAGTAACAGCAGGCACGATCGGCAAGACGGTCCCTACAAGGGTTGGCGAACGGACCTTAGTGGTGTCCACCGATCGTGGTGGATCCCAACAGCTGTTGTCCTTCATGACGGCGCCGTTACCTACGCAGGCAGGTGCCAGTTATCGGCGCATGCTGAATGCGGCTTCGGATCTTGACTTCGTCTCCGTGGCCTACGACTCCATCAACCAAGGCAGCCTGGAGCAGCCACATCTCTTCCGGGACGTATTCTATGGCGAGCTCTCAACGATTGATCTTGTAACGGCAAGCCGCAGAGGGTCCTTGGTATTCTATGCCAAAGTCAACGATCGCTTCGTGACGCTCTTTACCTTGCCGCAGAACTACATTCCCATCGGCAGTAACTCCACCCTGATCGTTACCGGAAACGCCTCGCGTGGCTATAACGTTATCGTTCTTCAGGAATTCTAGTGCTCGGGCCTTGGTATATTGCATGCAAGCCCGTGGATTGTCACCTTCCAACCATACCGATGCGGTGGATTCTCCTTCTCCTTCTCGCTTTGGCAGGGGGCCATGGCGCCATGGCGCAACAGGCCGTCTCCATTCCGTCCGATATTTCCGTAGCACAGCTTGGGCGCACGACGGTACCGATTACCGGTACGCTTGACGTGCCACCAGGTGCCATCGTAGAGATTGACTTCACCTACGTGCCTTCCATCATGCAGCCTGGGCCAGCCATAGGAGGGCCAACGGCGGCATTCCGTTGCGCAAGTGTGGATGTCACGAACGTTGTGGTAACAAGCCGCACCGATGGACAGTTTACCCTTCGCTGTGCGGATGTCCAGAGTGTAACGTCGGGGCTTATCGCCCAACTGGACATCACGGGCCTCCCATCCTTGGACGATCAAGGCGCTCTTGCTCCAATACGCTTGCGCGTGAATGGCGAAGACCGTACGAGCGTCGTTTTTTCGGGAGGCACCGTGCGGCTGACGGGTGATCGGTCACGGCCATCGCTGGCCGAAGGGATTTCGTCCAACTTCCCAAACCCGTTTGTTTCTACATCGACGTTTACCTACACCGTAGCCACGGATGGCCCCGTAACGTTTACCATTCGTGACATCAAGGGTGCCGTATTTGCTACGCTTCCAGCCATCGAACAAACCAAAGGAACGCATCAGCTGGAATTCCGCAGCGAGTCCTGGCAGCTGGCGTCAGGAACGTACATCATGCAGATGACCACGGAAACCGATGCCTATCTTCACCCCTTCGTGGTGGTCAAATGATGGTTCGAATTGTTGCGGCACTCCTTGTGCTGGTTTGCCTTCCCATGCTCTCCCAAGGCCGGGAACCGCAGCAGGGCAGCAAGACGTCCGAAGGACGTGAATTCTGGGTCTGCTTCATGAAAAACTTTCGCGACGACGCGCCCACCAATGGGGGACGCGCCGACGCCCGAAAGCTACAGCTCTTCCTCACCAGCTCGCATGATGCCAACGCCCGCATCGAGGTTGAGGGCCTTCGATATGATACCATCGTGTCCATTAGGGCCAACACCGTTGTTACGGTAGCCATGCCACGCAACGTCCAGCTCCGCGCCGTTGGTGTGCCCGAACGTCTTGCCGTCCACATCACCGCAGACACGGCGATAAGCGTCTATGGCCTGAACTCCAAGTTTCAGACCACCGACACATACATGGGGCTGCCCATCAATACCCTCGGTACGGAGTACCGCGTGATGGGCTATACCAAACTGGCTGCCGACCTCCTTTCGGCATTTACCATCATTGCAACGGAAGACAACACGGACGTCACGATCACACCACGCACTGCCGTGCGTGGGAATCGGCCGATGAACAAGCCGTATACCATCAAACTCCGCAAGGGTGATGCCTATACCGTCGAGGCTGAATATGATGCCATCTCGGCGTGTGACCTGACGGGATCTCTCGTGCAATCCACAAAGACAATTGCCGTATTCTCAGGCCATACCTGTGCTTACGTGCCATCGAAGGTAGAGGCGTGTAACCACCTGATTGAACAAATTCCACCGACGTCGTCGTGGGGGAAACACTTCTATCTGGGTAATCTGAAAGAGCGTTCCAAGTATACGTTTCGTGTTCTGGCATCGGAGCACGACACCAAGGTGTTCGAAGATACCCGATTGGTGGCCATGCTACGCGCCGGAGAGTTTTACGAGAACCTCAACGTCACACGGCACGTCCAGGTCACGGCCGACCGGCCCGTCCTCGTTGCGCAGTTTGCCCAAGGATTCAAGAACGGCGACAGCGTCGGCGACCCGATGATGATCCTCGTGAGCCCCACCCAACAGTTCCTTCCCGAATATCGCTTTGCTACACCGATCAACGGCGACTGGCATCATTATATCAACGTTGTGGCGCCAACGGCTTCCATTCGGGATATCCGGCTTGATGGGCGCCGGCTGGACAGTACCATGTTTATGGTATTGGGCGAAAGCCGTTACAGTATTGCCCAAGTGCCCGTACCCTTTGGTAGCCACGTTATTCGAGGGTCGGCGCCGTTTGGCCTCTACAGTTATGGTTTTGGCTTCGGCCGCGATGCCTATGACGCCTACGGTAACATGGCTGGGCAGGCGTTCCAAGAATTGAACCGGTTGGTTGACTCGTTGCCGCCGCTCGTGGACGGGCGCCTGCAGCGCGATGACTACCTGCTGACCGTACGTGATGACCGCACAACGGACCGTGGCATCAAGACTATCAAGGTGATGTTTGCCGACGCCATTGACGCTGCCCTCCCCAAGATCGAACCAGGTGTTCCTCAAGTCAACATCAAACTTCGTCCCGCCATCAGTGGTTCTACGGGTCGCCTGGTTGTCCGTGCCGAAGACGTGGCAGGGAACAAAACGGACTTCACGGTCTGCTATATGTTCGATGCCCAAAGCGAACGGTTTCAATATGTCATCAGCGACGGTATCGACGCACTCTGCGCTGCCGATCATGCTTGGACTGCCGGAGCCTACCTTATGGGCGTTCAGACGTTCCACGATGCCAACTTTTCATCAACTGGAAACCTGCGATCCAATGGCGTTTTCACGACGGAACAGGGATTTACGGGCGGCATTGGGGGCTTCCTTGGACGCCGCTTGTCGCAGGACTTTGTTGTCAATGCCCGCTTGCAACTTTGGTGGGTAGGTGGCACGCTGCTTTCTCCTGACAGCACGACCACGCAGGTGTTCGATCCCAATCAAGGCACCTTTGCCCGCTATCAGGAAGGCACGACCGTTGGAATCAACGCCCCCTTCCTATCGTTGGGTGTGATGGCGGAGTGGTATCCGTTACGGTATATGTACCTGACGGGCGGCGTCCAGACGTCGTTGGCCTTGGGATCGTCCGTATCTACGACACGAAGAATCTTACAGCCCCCAGCATGGATCTTTGACAACGGGACGTCCGAAAGTAACGAGCAGACAGTGTCATTGGAGACATTACAAACGCTCAACGTTGCGTTGGTAGGGGGCCTTGGCTTCAGTTATCCGATTACCTTCCGGATGAGTGCATTTGCCGAAGGTCTATTTACGCGCTGGGTGGGCTCCATGATTACCGATGGTGCTTGGAGAAGCCAGTCTATCGGTATCAACGCCGGCGTACGCTATCGATGGTAGTCATAGCGCCGTGGATAATCTGGTGATCCTTCAGGATTGTCCGCAGAAACGTCGTGGCGTCGGTCTGTACGGTTCCCAGACCAAGTACATGCTCGATGCGCCGTGCCATATCATACAAAAGCGCAGTGGCGCGGTCCGAGCTGTATTGTGAACCGCGTGTAAGCACCAACACACGGCGGATGGTGTCGATGTCCTTGTCGCTGAGCCGGCTTACCTGCGGGAATGTCACCGCCGACGCCATTGTGGCTTCGGCAGATTCAATGGCGTCAACAAGCTGCGATAGAGAGACAGGGGGAAGGACACGGACGACGACCGTACCGGCGATATGGTCGCCGATACGTTGGGATCGTTTGGAAATGAGGGCTACACACAATGCAAGTCCACCGAACGTACCGATGCACTCAAACATGCCAACAATGCCGCGAACAAGATAGTCGTAGAACCGTGGAGAAGATCCATCGGACTTCACGACGCGAATGTTGAGTATTCGTTTGCCGACGGTCTGGCCATTCCAGAGCATCTCGCTGACCGGAAAGTACATGACGAGCAATCCGAAAAGAATCAGGTTGATGTAGGGATATACTGCTTCTGGTACGATGTCCGTCATGCTCACCAAAATGTCGACGGACTTTAGCACGCTGACGACAATGAGACCGTCGAGAAGAAACGCTCCAAGACGAGGGCCGATGCCGGCGACACGAACGCCGATGGCAACATTTTGAGCGGTCTGTATTGAGAATGTTTCCACCTCGCAAAATACGTCTTCCTTGTTTCGTACGTATTACAATGTAAATTACAGGCATGAGAGAAGTGCAGTTTGTGCAGGGCAATCGAGGTCGATGGGAACAGTTCGAGACCGAGCTTCGTCAGGAATCTGGTGGGGACGTCTCGCGCCTTGCGGATCTCTATGTCGGAATTACGGACGATCTGGCGTACGCCCGGGCGCAGTATCCGTGGTCACTAACGACGCAATATCTGAACGATCTTGCCGCGGATGCGCATCGGCGGTTGTACGTCAACAAGCGCGGAGGGATGGCAGCGTTCAAGACATTCTGGCGAGAATCCGTGCCAATGTCCTTCATTGAATGTCGGCCGTATCTTTTGTCGTCCCTTGCAGTTTTCATCGTAACGTACATCATGGCATATGTCGTAACGATTCGTGATGACTCTCTGGTGCGCGGTATCTTGTCGGATCACTATGTTGAGCAAACGATTGCGAACATTCGTAGTGGCAATCCGATGGGGGTCTACAAGCAGATGAACGGGACGGATATGTTCGCCATGATTTTCATCAACAACCAAACTGTCATGGCCATCTCTGTGCTCTACGTTTTGGCAACAATCGTGCTTCCAACATACTACTGCATAAAGCACGGATTCATGGTGGGCGCGTTTCATGCGTTGTTCGTGAGGAATGGTGCAGGCCTTGACTTTCTTTTAGGTGTCTATATTCATGGGGCAGTTGAGCTGTCGGTGATAGTAGTGGCCTGTGCAGCGGGGATGCAGCTTGGGAATAGCCTCTTTGTTCCGGGATCCTATCCTCGTCTGGAGTCGTTCGTGAGGGCAAGCCGTTCGTCCGTACGAATTCTCGCAGGAATGACGCCATTCGTGTTTGTCGCTGCACTCCTGGAGAGTTTCGTTACTCGTCATTCGGATATGCCCATGCCGTTGGCAATAGGAATAATTCTCTCCACGTTGGCAGCAACGTGGTGGTATATATGGATTCTCCCACAACAGTTGATGAAAAAGGAAATGTGATGGAAGAATATCAGAATCATACGAACTTACATGTTGCACGTTCGTGGTCCGACACATTTTCAGTGGCACTATCGTTTCCGTTGCGGAACGCGGGCCCTATAATCCGATTCTGTTTGCCTCGAGTTCTGCCAGCAATTGCCGTTGCCGTGGCATGTCTCCTAGCGATAGCCTTTATGTATAGCGGTGCGCTGAGTATCCTGAATGATCCACAAGAACTCGCTCTATTCTTTGCAGACACCACGCGAATTCTTGCGGCTATCCTTGGTGGGATGCTCTTTCTCTGTTGCCTTCTGTACGCGTCCATTGAAGCTGTGAGCTCCTTGGGTGCATGGTATAGGGCGTATTCGGAGCATGGGCAGATACCGGAGGATGAGCAGGCCAAACCGTTTGTTGCTGGTATACGTCGAAACTTCATAAAATTCGTTCTGGCATACATAGTCTTGGCTGTCGTGGTCGTTGCCGTCATAATCTTATTGTTTATAGGATGGAAAAGCAACAGTTCGGCCAATCTTGCGGCGCAGGTTGCCTTGTTCGCTGTCATTGCTATGCCAATAGCTATTTACATCGCTGTC
>JALOMA010000174.1 GCA_025455735.1 Candidatus Kapaibacterium sp. | reverse complement strand
TCGGCAACCGTGACTTGGAACATGTTCTTCGCCGACGAACCAACCTTGCGCTCTTGTACCGACGTCACGGTACCCATAATCGTCACCTCTGCAGCAACGCGGGCAAGTGCACCAGCATCTGCCGTTTCGAGAACGACAGGTGTCTTCAGTGCTCTTGAAATATCTGCAATGGACGTTGCCGCTCCGCGATGAACATAAGCATGGGGAGCATTCAGCAGGACGTCTTCAAACGTGACAATACCCTCGGCTGCCAGCTGCTCGGCACGTTTAGGACCAATGCCACGCACGTATTGAAGCGGCATAACACGCGTATCACGGCCATCCGAACTATGGGCGCTTGTGTGACTCACGGCGTGCTATGATAACGGTATCCGACGCCGCACCCTTGCCTATCAGTGCACCGGATTCAAGACGTACAGTAACGACATCCCGGAGAGCCTCGACGACAGCCCGCTCAATGTCGCTTCCCGACTGGCAGAACATCTTGGTGAGAACGAGCGGGCCGAACGACAGAGAATCGCCACGATAAACGTACGTTCCGTGGAATCGATTGCATCCCGAATATCCTGAGACGTGCCCGGAGTCTGGGTTAAAAACAAATCCAACGATTGGACGATCTGCAAGGGTAGGCACAAGAAAATCCCGTGCTGACACCACCCTCCACATCGTATCGGGCGTTTGCAATGGCTCTGGTGCGATGCAACTCACCGCACAAGCGCAACCAGCGATGACAAAGACCACGAACCATGTCATAGTCATTGGCGGAAGAAAGCAATGAGATCCGTTACAGGCGGCACTACTCCAGCAGCACGCTCAATCATCGACAATTCATGAAGGTGATGCGTCGTATGATTCACGACGTGCGATATCACCTCATGAACGGGTTGATGAAACTCCTCACCGCGAAGATTCCTATACGAGACAATACTGTCGAGCAGGTCTTCTCCACCGTTCCGTAACCACTGTATCCACGCATCCGTCTCCGAAGCTGCATGTTCAATACTTGATGAAGGGGCCATGGCACGATCGATAGACGTACGCACGACGCCATCGCGAAGTCTTTCCAACCACAAAATCCGTGCATTCACCACATGGCCCAAAATCCACTGGACACGTTCATCGGAAAGAAGGCCGGCGCTTTCAAGAACGTGAAAATGCCGTGCCATGGACCAAACACCATACTGTAAGAGCTGTTCGAAGCTTCCAATGGCATTCATCGTCTACACCGTTTCTTTCACCGAGCGTTCGGAAATCGTATGCATCCAACCATACGGGTCTTCGTTTCCAAAGCGGATGTCTGCGAATGCCTTCTTGAGCTGCTGGGCTACACCGTTGGGAACGTTTGGAAGTTCAATGTCAACGCCATCAATGCCAATTGAGCCTATGGGGGCGACCGATGCAGCAGTACCAACTCCAAAAGCTTCGGTAATGGAACCCGAGCGAATTCCATCCCGAAGTTCATCGACGGTAACGGAACGTTCAACCGTTGGAATTCCCAGTGTTGAAGCGATTTCCAGAGCACTCGCTCGTGTCACTCCGTCAAGGATGGTATCCGTGAGTGGCGGCGTTACGACAGTTCCATCAATGACGAACATGACGTTCGTGGCACCAGACTCCTCTACCGTGCTATGGGTAAGAGCGTCGGTCCAAAGTATCTGATCGTATCCATCTTGTTGCGCCAGTTTCGTGGGATACATTGCCGCGGCATAGTTGCCAGCGCACTTGGCGTATCCAGTTCCGCCGGGTGCTGCACGGACGTACTCTCGCTCCACCTTGATACGAAGCGGCCTTGAGAATAACGGACGGAATGGTCCCGCGATGACCATAAACAGATACTCATCGGCAACCTTCAGGCCCATCCGCTCCTCTGAAGCTATCATGAATGGTCGAAGGTAGAGGGCGCTGTCAGGTCCATCAGGCACCCAGCCATGATCAACGGCAACGAGTCCATGAATCGCGTCGGCAAACAATTCGTACGGCACTTCCGGCATGCACATTCGGCGCAGTGATCGGTTGAAACGATCGTGGTGACGTTCCGTCCGGAAGACTCCGATCGATCCATCCGTTCTTCGGTAGGCCTTCATCCCTTCGAAGACAATTTGCGCATAGTGAAGGCCCAACGCGAAGGGAGGCATCGGGATTGGCCGATACGCCTGAATCCGACCTTTACGCCATTCCCCATGAGAGTACTCTGCTATGGCCATATGGTCGCTGGGAACATTGGTGAGCTTTCCAGAACGAACAGCGGCCGCATCAAGTCGTGAGGACGAAGACAGATCTACTGGGAGTGGCATAAGCAACCTTCTAGAGCATTGTGTGGGCCAGGGTGGCCACAAATCTACCAAATTCAGCATGGCAGGCCGGTACGCGAAGCACTGGACCGTCCAGGAGAACGGATGGACGGTCGTCAGTAACGGCGATGCCATCGGTCGAGAACGTCGGCATAGAAGATGCGCACCTTTGCTGCGCGCAACGCTACTGCCGCCGCCATTGCGTCGGACATAAATGGCAAGAGAAAAGCGACAACCGACCCAGCCTCCTTCACCATTGCAGTTTCCAATCGTTCGAACGAACGGTGTACGTGAAGAACATCATCGCCAGGGTCCCAGAGTACGAATCGCTCTGACCGCGCCAACGATCGTGTTCGATGCCGCAGTGCACGTTCAACCGTGGTGGCTCGAGGCATGTCCTGAAGGAGTGGAAAACCAGCCACGTTCCCCGTCCCCAAAAGCAGTGCTGATGCGCAGGTTCCAAAGCACTCTCGGACGCGGCCTTCCAAGCTCTCCAACGTATGGCGATAGCCGGCAATGACGACCGTATCGCGTGTCCGCCATGTGGAGTCAACACTAAGCGTGCGTTTTCCTGCGTATCGGTTGGCAACAATCAAAAACCAACCGTGCCATGCATGCAACCAATATGCCCTTTGAGCCCACGGGTGTGCATCATCCGGACGAGCATCTTGTATCGCAGCGAACCACTGCTGAAAGAGTGTATCGTGAACAGCGCGCGTGTCGAGCTTACCTTGTGCCGAGGCCCCCTTCCATAGGGCAATGAAGGGAGTAGGGTCAACAACGTCGTGGATTGTGTCCTTGGTGGAACACGGCCCACATAATGAAAACGTAATGAGCAGGTGCGTTAGCATGGTATCTTCGTGCCACACGTACCCGGATTGTGACATGAAGATCATCAAGACCGTCGAAGAAATGCGCCAGTACAGTCGTCAGTGTAGACAACGTGGACTACGTCTGGCCTGCGTGCCCACGATGGGTTATTTGCATGAAGGACATGCCTCGCTGATTTCGGCTGCGCGGCACAGTCACGATGAGGTGGTGACGAGCATCTTTGTCAATCCAACGCAGTTTGGTCCTCATGAGGATTTTGAGCGATATCCGAGGGACTTCGACAGAGACCATCGTGTTGTCGATCAGGCTGGAGGCACGGTCATTTTTGCACCCTCTGTAGATGAGATGTATCCTTTGGGCGCTTCCACGTCCATTGCTGTCCGCGGCGTAAGCGAGCCGTTCGAGGGCGCATTTCGCCCAGGCCACTTTACGGGTGTTGCTACAATCGTAGCGCGACTCTTGTTGGCGATCGAACCGGATGCAGCATTCTTCGGAGCCAAGGACTTTCAGCAGACGCTGGTGATTCGGCGAATGGTCCACGATTTAGGGATTGCTTCGGACGTGATTGTACTCTCCACTATTCGCGAGGCGGACGGCCTTGCCAAGTCCTCAAGAAACGTCTATCTGACTGCTGATCAGCGTCATCGGGCGACAGCACTCTATCGGGCCTTGCGTGCCGCGGAAGATGCAATCCACGATGGTGCCTATCAAAAGCAAATCATCGACAACGCCATGCACGACGTACTCCGATCCGTAGACGGCATTGAGATAGACTATGCCTCGGCTGCCGATGCCAGTACGCTGGCCACACCCGACATATTTGAGGCGGGCGCAAGAATTGTCTGTTTGATAGCCGTGCGCTTGGGTTCTACAAGACTAATCGACAACATGGAATTCACGATTGGAATGAAAGCATGAGCATTCAACCACTCCGTGAGCAGGATTTTCCTGCGTTTGTGGCGCTTCTGAACGCTCTGGCTGACTATGAGAAGCTCCCCAGACCCGACGACGACGCTCGGCAGCGACTGTTCTCAGATGCCCTTGGGGAGCGGCCACGCTTTTCAGCGGCCCTGGCGTGGGATGGAGATCGTGCTGTTGGCTATGCGATCTGGTTCGAGACATATTCCAGCTTTCTGGCGCGACCGACCATGCACCTTGAAGACCTCTTCGTTCTCGAGGAATGCAGAGGGCAAGGAATTGGAACATCCCTATTCTCATTCGTCGAGGAACTGGGGCGAAGCTCTGGCTGCGGACGGATGGAATGGCAGGTACTGGACTGGAACACAACTGCTCAGGATTTCTATCGAAAGCATGAGGCCACGCCAATGAACGAGTGGATTCTTTTCAGAAAACTCTTGTGAGGGCCATTAGAGCGCATTTTTCAGGAATGCAATGAACTCTTGGGGGTTGGAAGCATATTTGGGCAGATACCCAGTTTGGGCAATGTATGAACCGTCAGAACGAAGAATCACATAGAGCGGATTTGCAATAGTACCATATCCTTGCATGACTCGCTGATTGGAAATATACGGCTCTGTTCGTTTGTCAGTATAGAGCTGAACTGTGACAAACTTTTCAAGGGCATTCTGAACATCCGGCTTCGTAAAAACGCTTTTCTCCATCAGCCTACAATTTGTACAAGCAAATCCGGTAAAGTCAATGAATATCGGTTTATTCTGCTTCTTTGCAAGCTCCTTGGCGTAATCAAGATTGTCAATCCATGTGACATGTTTAGAACTAGGCTGGATCTTTGTGTCTTGACTTTCAAAGGGCGCTGATACCAAGAGTGTTCCTGATTGCTTTGCTATAAGCTCATGGTAATTTTCAGGAGGTAATAGCGCCTCAAGGAAATCTGCCAATGGACGTCCAAGCATTCCACCCATAAACCAGACTGCCAACGAGGCGAACACTGTTGCAAACACAGCCCTAAGGGCGCCTACACTTTCCAGAGGGGAATCAAGTTTCATCTTGAAGACACCAATAACATACAGCGTGATAAGTAGGAAGATGCCAGTCCAGATGGCCAGGAATAATTCTCGTGGTAAAATCCCCCACCCTTCCACGAATTCAGCGGTACTGATGAATTTCACAGCTGCCGCCAATTCAAGGAACCCCATGGTTACCTTCATATTATTCATCCATCCGCCTGCTTTAGGAAGCGCTGCCAACAGTGACGGGAAGAGAGCCAGAAAGAAAAAAGGCAAA
>JALOMA010000022.1 GCA_025455735.1 Candidatus Kapaibacterium sp. | reverse complement strand
TTACTGTTGGCGTCGATATAGACAACCGTACGTGACGCAGGATCGTACGCCACTACTTCGGCTGCTCCTGCGTCAAACGCTGGGGGATTACTGGTGTACCGACCCAAATACTGCATAACTTGAGCTGGAACCTGAGCCATGGAGACCATGGCAGTCACGGCAACCAACGCCAAGCATGCACCAATGAAACGAAGAATCATGGATGACCTCACGATGAAGAACGGTGAAGGCAGCATACAGCCCTCCTGCCTGCTGCCGTCGCGAACTTATCGGTCTTGTGTAGGGTGGTGGTAACGCCAGCGTTACGTTTCGATTATCACACATTATGGAAGTGTTATCATGCGTGTTACCTCAATTCTCCAGCGCTTCACACCATGGCTATGCGCGCTTGTCGTGGCGGGCTGTGCCTCATGTCCGTATACGGTTCCCGTCGACAACCTTACGGTAACATTGGAGCGCGGAGCGTGCTTTGGACAATGCCCTACCTATACGGCAATGATTTTCGGCGACGGGACAATTCGTTTCACAGGTATCAATAACGCTGAGCTTGTTGGAGAACACAAGGGCTCTCTCTCCCCCGAAGACATGTGCACGCTCCTCAAGGCCATTGATGGTGCTCGATACTTCGATTTCGAGCGTACATACGGTCTTGCCCTTCCCGACGCTCCCCGTACGATGTTGACAATTTCATGGGACAGGCGGCGGAATAGCGTTCAGCGGTGGGTAGGTGGTCCGCCCGAGTTTAGCGCACTCGTGGAGACAATCGATTCCCTTGTGCGTCAACGCGGTTTTATTGCCACGCGTCCGTGAACACGGCGCTCATGACTAGCCCTGCCGACATCGCAAGAGCATAAATCATGTACAGAAGCGCCGTCATTCCTAGCACTGGATTCAACTGCGCCCCTGTCCGACGGAACAATACGATGCTCACCATGATGGCCAGCGGGGCGGCAATCAACGGCACCATTACGAAAGGCCCCCGATGACTGCGTAGCGCTAGACTTGGCACCAGCAATGCCGTTGCAACAAGCCCAACGTAGAGCCATCGTGCGGCACGGCCCCCTATCCGAACAGCAAGAGTGATTTTTCCGGATGAACGGTCACCGGGAATATCACGGATATTATTAACGCCAAGAATATTTGCGGCAAGACAACCAGGTGCAATGGAGAGTACGAAGGCGTCCGCACTCCACGATGTAGCGTGGACGAAGTATGTTCCAGTAACAGCAACAACGCCAAAAAAAACAAAGGCAAAGACGTCGCCAAGGCCATGATACGCCAATGGGAATGGCCCGCCTGTATACATCCAAGCCATTACAAGTGACACAACACCGATAACAAGCACAGGCCAACCGGCGTGCGCAACAAGCGGCAATCCAAGGAGAAATGCAGTGCCAACGGTGAGTATCGAAGCCACCTTCATCGAATGAGGAGTGATCAGGCCCGCAGAAACGGCGCGCAGTGGCCCAACGCGGTTCACGTCCGCCCCACGATGAAAGTCCTCGAGTTCATTGATGAAATTGCTGGCAATCTGAATTAGCACCGAGCATATCAGCGCCAGAGCCGCAACCCACGCTTCAAACAATCCATCGGCCCAGGCTAGAGCAGAGCCCAAGAGAACAGGGGCAGCACCAGCAATGAGCGTTTTTGGGCGAATGGCATGCAGCCAGATCGTCATCGCACGGTTCCAACGTACAGGAAGGCAATTCCGCCAGTCAGTTCACGATACCGTTGACGTGAATACCGACCCGTGGATTTCATGATATCGAGAAAGGCCTCCCTGCACGGAAATGCCGCAGCCGTTTCGGGCAGATAGTCATATGCCTCGCGGTTCCCTGTAAGCAGTTTTCCAACGAAGGGGATGACGTAACGCGAGTAAAGCCGGTAGGTGGTACCCATCAAGCCACGAGGTTGGCCGAATTCCAAAATGACTACGGTGCCACCAGGACGAACAACGCGGGCCATTTCGGCAAGACATTGTTTTGGATCATCGACGTTCCGGATGCCGAAGGAGATACTGGCAATATCAAACGATGCATCTTCGTACGGTAAATTCATGGCATCGGCGATCTCGAATGTAATGTCGAGGCCACGTGCTTTTGCTTTCCCCGGCGCGAACGAAAGCATGTCGGCACAAAAATCCGTACCTACGACGCGCCCGTCGCGGCCAACGGCTTTTTTGAATGCCAAGGCTAAATCACCCGTGCCCGTCGCACAATCCAGGACGGCCATGCCAGGTGCCGCACCCGATTCGCGAACGGTAATGGAGCGCCAGAGGTGATGAACACCCAGGCTTAGTACAGAATTTGTACGGTCGTAATTGGGGGCGATATCCGAAAACATCGCCCGAACAGCTTCACTCATGGCACAAAACTAGCGAATGAAGGGCCCACGGTCATCCGACGATGCGTGCAACGGTGTTCCATGCTCCAAGCATGACTGCCGGTGTTCCTTGTCCAGGAAAGGCACTGTCACCGATATGATAGAGCCCCGGAAATGGTGTTTGATTGGGCGGTAGCATCAGCAGCGGGCGACGAATGTGGTGCGGGATGCCGCCCACATATCCTCCGAACCGACCCGTGTAGTGCTGCCACGTATACGGCGTTCCAACATCGATGGAGGCAATGGATGCCATGGATATCTCGGGTATTCGCTCGCGGATGACATGCCGCACTGCCTCGATGAGCGCAGTGCGACGGCGCGAAGACTCTTCAGCCGAAATTGACTTCCAATCCGCCCAACGCGCGTGGGTCGAGATCGTGATGGTTGATGTTCCAGCCGGTGATTTCTGATGATCGTGAGGGGGTTTTATGGTGCAGAACAAGGACGTACTATGCGTCCACGGCAAGGGGGCCTCCAGGTGTACCTGCAGGTAAGCGGAAGGGCAATGAACGTCGCTCTCCACGCGGACGTACCACGTGATGGCACTCCATGACGAATCGAATTTCTCTGCATACCTCTCGGCCCACGACCGTATCCGCCCTTCGGTGAGAGCGCCCAGGTTCCACAAGGGAATGGAACTCACCACAATAGGGGCCCGATAGCGTTCGCCGTTACTGCATGAGATGAGCCACTGCGATCCCTGTTTGACAATTGACTCAACGCGGCGGCGCGTTTTTATCGCCCCGCCGGCGTTCTGGATGCTCCGCATGAGGAGTATTGCCGGGCGAACCATACCTCCAATGGGATAGTACGTCTCACTAGGATAGGTAAGCCCAAGGGCTGCCGGCAGGTAGGGAGCCGATTGTGCTGTATTCTGCGTTGATATCAACAACAATTCGTTCACGAGTGCACAAAAACGCGGATCAGTGTCAACGCCATAGCGGCTCATCAATGAGGCCATGGGACGAAGCAAACCAGGTATGAGCGGCACGGCAGAGAGATTCCGTGGGTGTAGGAATTGCGACCAATCCCGGGCCGACACAGGTGGCAGGTACGGTCGCTTGGCGATGAGTTCCCACACTCGATCCTCCAACTGATAGAGTCGCTGCCAAAACGCTCGCTGCCTTCCAGGGAAGAGCTCTTCTGCTCGGTCAATCCACTGGTCTTTGTTCGCATCGCGAATCACATCGCCCGAAGTCAGGCGAATGATCATACCCGGTTCCTGCCGCTCCAGTGCTGGTTCGATGCCCAATTCCGCGAAAACCATTCCCGCTGGTTGATGCGCTTGCACGCCGGAGAATGTCGTTGCACCCACATCGAATGTGTAACGTCCGTCACGAAAGAACGAGGCGCATCCGCCTATCGTGTCATGTGCTTCTAGTACCGTACACTGATATCCTTCCTTTGCCAGCAAGGCAGCAGCAGCCAAACCGGCATAACCGGCACCAAGCACGAGAACATCGCAGGTATTGTGTTCGGACATTTCGCGAGAAACAGCGCAGGAAGATGAATGGTTCAGGTGAACGGACCATCCACCCCGTTACAGGACAAACTCCATTGAGGCAACGACACCTGCTGTCGGTTTGGGACCCTCGGCATTGATTCCAAACGGGGCGTCAAGATTGACATTCCCTCGCAGATTCGTCCGGAAGTGAGGCCCATCCCAACCTACAACCACGTGAATCGATGCTTGATCGTTGTCATTGTTCTCCACGTTCTGCGTGGTTCCAAACCAATTCAAGCCAACACCACACCGTATCCTCTCAATGTTGCACTGAACATCAATTGTCGTGGAAACTGCAAAACCAGACGCGCGAGAACTGAGAGAAAGCAATGCCGCTGGGCGGACCGCCGCGTGAAGGCTACACAACGACTGTACTGGCACGGTCGCCTCGGCTACCACGCCAACGGGAATGGTGTTCACCATCCATGGATACGGATCGGCCCAGCCATGTGCACTGGCCGTAACGGTATGGGCGAAGTCCACCAACCGTTTGTGTTCTATGTCATCGGCCATATACAATGCCAGGGGCGCACCAACGAATACGCCACCGTACACGGCTTGTCCCGAGACGTCGAACGGGCGCACGATACCGACGATGACATTGGTAGGACTTATCACGGTTGTGCGTTCCGTGTTTGGACGATCCAAGGAAAGAAGAAATGCCGCACCAGTGCGAATGGACAAGACATATGCACTGTCGAGGTTGACGTGATAGCCAAACATCGGCGACAAGGCCCGCGCCGCAAGGTCGTTGCTCGATGGCAACCATGTTGCTCCAAGTTGAATCGACAATCTCGATTGCTGTGCTTCGGACGTGGTTCCCAGAACAACCGTGCCGAGCAACAGCATGGTCCAGAAGATGACAACCCTCATCGCAAACCTCCTTGACCCAACTCCAGTTCTGGCTGTCCATTCGGGGCAAGGCGAGCCACAACGTTTCTGTCAACGTCAACGACCCACAGTCGATTCTTTCGGTCAATCATCATGCCATGTACGCGTTCGAACAAACCGTCGGCAATCGTTCCTTTATCCGTGCCAGTCTCTGTGCTTATGTGTCGGATTGGTGCTCCGGATATGTCCTGGGAAACATAGAGCGAAGAGTCCTTCACGACAAGTGACAAAGGCTTGCGTACACGTCGCGTGGCTTGTTCGCTCCATTGCGCATTGATGCGAAACGTATTACTGGATTGCTTGTCGAAACGTTGAAGACGTTCATTCCGAAGATCAACCACGTAGATATTTCCCTTGTGGTCAACGCCAATGCTATGTGCCCAATTCAATGATCCAGGTTCCGTACCATACATCGAGAAGCGCTGCACGACAGCGCCATGTGCCGTCAACTGAACAATTCCCGCTCGAGGTTCGGACGAACGCTGGTCACCACCGTCGAGAGCAAAAACCGTATCGCCCGCAGCGACAGCCACGCTCCATGGTCTGCCAAGGACACTGCTCTGCCACATGTCAAGGAAATCTCCGTCAGGCGAGAACATCTGGATGCGCGCGTTGTCACGATCGCAGACCAATAGTCGACCATCCGACAACACACCAAGGCCATGGGGGTTGTTGAATTGTCCACGGCCAAATCCACGACTACCGAACGAGCGAACGAACCGTCCTTCCGGATCAAAGATGGCAACACGGGCATTACCATACCCATCACTGACGGCGACGGACCCATCGATGAGCTCGACGATGTGGGTTGGGCCGTCGAACGTAAACTCATCCGTGACGGAACGTTCACAACTACACGCTATGGCGGCGACGACGACGAAAAACGATATCCAGAGCAATTGGACCATCAACCAATTTACCAACACTCCTTCCTGCGCTGTATCTTGAACGATGAACTATGTCGTCTTGCTCTCCATAGTGATGTGCGTGTTGTATGCGAACTGCCCAAGAGCGTTCGCCGACTCGACATCCCATGAAAATCCACGGGCCCGTCTGCAATGGCTGCATGATCGGCGTGCATCTGGAGGCCCTCATGCTGCCGATATTCGGGCGCGTGCCTTCGAGCGCGAAGAGGCCCGTTCGAAACGCCTTTGGGCAGAGCGGCCGTTGGCTGAGCAACCACGATGGACATCCTTGGGTCCTGCAACGACTGCTGGTAGGGTGCGCAGTATTGCCATTCACCCGCTCCACGACGACACACTGTATATCGGCGCTGCTGGTGGCGGCGTCTGGAGAAGTCGTGATGGTGGAGCCTCCTGGACGCCACTCATGGATAACGCCCCAGGAATCGCAATGGGAGCCGTTGCCATTGATCCTTTCACACCGACGACGTTGTATGCTGGCACGGGCGAACAAGTTCAGATCGCCTCGGCCTTTCTTGGTTGTGGCCTCCTACGCAGTACCGATGATGGTGCCAGCTGGCAGACGATTGGACTGACGGATGTTGGCGCCTTCAGCCGCGTCGTTGTTCACCCCGCCAGGCAGGGGCGCATCATGGCTGCCTGCATGAATATCCAGGGTGGCGTCTATCGTAGCGACGACGGTGGAAGCACGTGGCAACAGATGCTGCAGGGACAGGTCTATGATATGTCCATGAATCCCGCCGATCCCGATGAATACTTCATCGCCCTACCCGATTCAGGTATCTACCATACCACCGACGCAGGGCGTACCTGGACGCGCCGCATGGCGGGCATTGATTGTATTGTAGGCCGCTCCAGCGTGCAGCAGTCGGCGTCCCAGCCTGACGTCCTCTATGCGCTGGTCGAATGCGACAGGCTTGGCACCATCTTCAAATCCGTGGATCGCGGCCTTACCTGGGAACGTCTGTATACGGGTACTCCAGCATTCTTCGCTGGAACCAATACCCTTGATGATTCACAAGGGCTCTACAACAACTGCCTGGCGATCCATCCCACCAATCCCGATACGTGCCTGGTTGGTGGTATCGACATCTACCGAAGCACGGATGGTCGGACGTTCGTCAACGTGACGAACGGTTATTCCCGCGACCCTGCGGCCGTCGTTCATGTTGATCAACACTGTTTTGCATTTTCCACGACAACACCAGGACGCATCTACGAAGGAAATGATGGTGGCATGGTCCGGTCCAATGATGGCGGTGCCACGTGGAGCGCCATCAATAACGGTCTCGCCATCACGCAGTTCTACGGTTTTGATCAGGACCCGCTTATCCGGGATCGCCTTGCTGGCGGCACGCAGGACAATGGCACGCTGGCCTCCCTTCGCTCCGCAACCAACTGGGATTCGCTCTACGGTGCTGATGGTACTATTGCCATGCTGGACCCACAACGCCCATACCTCCTCTATGGCAGTCTTCCATTTGCCAGGCCGTTTCGCATCAATACGGAGGAACGTTCCTTCCGCTTCATCGTCAACGGTTTGGGCACCGACAGGGCCGTATTCGGCGCTCCCATGGCTATGGCTCCCGACGAACCTGCCACGCTGTATTTGGGACGCCAACGCATCTATCGATCCACTGACAGTGGCGACCGCTGGCGTGCTTCATCCCCTGCATTCCGTGGCGCTGCAACCTCCATCGATGTGAGTAGGGGGCCGGGGCTCACCGTATGGGCAGGCAGCGACCGCGGCGAATTGATGGTCTCCAGGGATTCGGGCACGTCGTGGCGGTTTATAGATGCCTCCTTGGTGCCTGCCCGATGGATCGGCGACATTGCCATCAATCCCAACAACCATGGCATTGCCCTTGTGGGGCTCGCTGGATATGGCAGCCAACAGCTGTGGCGTACGACGGACACTGGTCGTACGTTTGTGTCTGCCTCTTCTGGATTCCCCGATGTTCCCGTCAACAGCCTGGCATGGCACCCAAGTGTAGATGGACTGGTAATGGCCGCCACCGATGTTGGTGTCTATCGCAGTGATGACGGTGGAACCACGTGGTATCCCTACGGCCAGGGGCTGCCACGATCACCGGCAGTGGACGTCCACATGAATCCTATTCTCGACGTCGTTCGAGTGGCAACCCATGGCCGTGGCGTGTGGGAGTGCCCCCTTGGCGCAACCGAACCATCGCCGCCCGTCGTAGTCTCCCCTGCCGGTGGCGAACGCCTCTCTCCCCAACAAACACTCACGGTCATTTGGTTGGGCTTCAACGGCCCTGTCGACGTTGCCGTCTCCACCAGTGGCACGGAGCCATACCAGACCCTCGTCAGCAACTACACTGGATCGTCCTATCGCTGGACGATTCCTACCGTGGAGGCTCCGAACGTCGTGCTGCGCATACGGGCCACAGAAACGCCGGGAGTGGAGGCATTCTCCGCTCCCTTTAGCATCGGTAAAGCACGCCCCGGAACCGTACTTGCCAAACGGGCCACCTGGTGGCGGCCCAACGGTGTGGCCGTGGGAAAAGGCGGGACACTCTGGACAACGTCTCTTGTCCAGGGAACCATTGTTGTTCTTGATGGCGCAACCATGGACATCATCAAGACGGTTCCTTTGCAGTCACTTGAACAAGACAGTCTCTTCTATGACTGTTCCCTCGATACGACGACAGGTCAGCTAGCCATCCTGCACCATGTGAGGTCCGATGGCAGTGCTTCCGAAATCATTATCGCCGACACCTTGGGAACCGTGCTCCAACGCCTACCCTTGAACGGAGTTGTCTTCCCCCAGGGCATTGAACACCGTGACGGCGGATACGTCCTCAACGAGCGCGATGGAGAACGCCGGCTCTTGGAAGTGGACGCGACGGCGACAATCGTGCGCCAGGTAGCCAATCCCCTTACATCAGCCTTCGGCCCACGAGCACTATCACGCTTTTCGGACGGTACGCTTGCCCAGGCTGGTACGCCCTTCCTCAGCAACGCCATTCGGTTGGTTGTTGGTTTGGTTGATCGGCTCCGCAGCGACATGACTGCAAGAGCGGACCGACTCACCGTTGGAACCAAGGATGGCGTCTACAACATTCGTGGTGTTGCCGTGGACGAACCCCGACAATCGTTGGTCGTCTCCGATGTCAATGGTCTCATCCTGCGTATTTCGGGCTTCGACGGCAGTATCACATCGGTTTTCGAAGATGCCACCCTGTCCGCTGCTTCGATCGTTCCCAAACCAGCACGCGATATCATCCGCGTCGATGTACCCTGCACCGACTGTGCTGGGGGCACCATTGACGTCTTCAACTATCGAGGTGAGCAAGTAGCAAGCTTTGCTCTCCCTGCCGCCGTGGACGGCGTATGCTCGGCCACCTGCGATGTTTCCACCATGCCGTCAGGGATGTACCACCTCCGTGTCCGTGTTGGCACCATCCCTGTTGCCGCGGCCCCCTTCCCGATTATTCGGTAGGTTTGTTGCATGCAACATATGATACTGGCCTTCATCACCATCGGTGTGGTGTGGTATGCGTGGAGAAACTTCAAACAGCTCGGCAGATTGCGCCTTGCTGATGTGGACCTAAGCCCTGAAGAACGCCAAGCCAAGCAGATGACGTACGTCATGCGAATCGTGTTCTGTCTACTGTGCCTTGCCGTGCTGCCTTTTGCCTTTACGTTGATAACGAAGGACCAATGACGACTCCTCCAGGACGACCTGACCCTACGGGCAATCAGCAATCGGAGCGGGAATTTCTCTCGGGACCTCATTCACGGTTCCGAGAATTCCTGTTTGTATTGCGTGTGGTAAGAGAATTCGTGCGTGGATTCCGAACGCTCCACTTTGTGGGACCGTGTATCGCCGTCTTCGGCTCCGCACGTTTCAAGGAAGGACATGAATTCTACGAGCTAGCGCGTGAAATGGGCAGCAGGCTGGCCGACATGGGTTTCACGACCCTTACTGGCGGTGGACCTGGCATTATGGAAGCCGCGAACCGAGGCGCAAAGGAAAATGGCGGACAAAGCGTTGGGTGCAACATCGAGCTACCTCACGAACAGCAGCCGAATCCGTATCTGGATGTGAGTTTGGACTTCGAGCATTTCTTCGTTCGAAAAGTCATGCTTGTGAAGTATTCACTCGGTTTTGTCATCATGCCGGGCGGCATGGGTACGCTTGATGAACTCTTTGAAACGGTGACCCTTATCCAGACAAAAAAAATCATCCAGTTTCCCATTGTTGTCATGGGCACGGAATATTATCGTGACATTCGGGAGTTGATCGATGTCATGATCGAACGCGGCACCATCAGCGCCGACGATCGGAAGCTGTTGCTCTTTACGGACAGTGTTGACGAGGCGGTAGATCACCTGAAGCGCAACGTCGTGAAGCGCTTTGGTCTGCGGCAACAACTCTTTATTCCCAGGAATTGAATCATGAATATTCTTGTCTACTGCGGCTCGCGTTCTGGCATTAGCGCCGACTTTACAGCTGCCGCCCATGGTGTTGCCCATGCACTCGCCGACCGTTCTCACGGCTTGGTGTACGGCGGAGGCTCCATCGGCCTGATGGGAGAAATAGCTCGCACGATGACCGATCGCAACGCAACGGTGATCGGTGTGTTGCCAACCTTCATGAAAACCGAAGAAGTTGCCTATCAGCACTGCACGGAACTGCTTGAGGTGGGCAGCATGCACGAGCGCAAATTGAAGATGCTTCAACGTGCCGATGGCATCATTGCCCTACCGGGTGGCTTCGGCACCATGGATGAGCTCTTTGAAGCCGTAACCTGGCGCCAGCTGGGCCTGCATAATCGTCCCATTGGCATCCTCAATGTTGCTGGATACTACGACCATCTCTCGGCAATGATCGACATGATGTTGGACTCTGGCTTCATTTCGCCGGCAACCCATGGCCTCATCCGTTTCGATACGGATATCCTTCCCCTTCTCGACTGGCTGGAACACCATGGTAGCGATGCCGATATCGATCCGCTGTTGCCTCGTTGGACCTAATCTCTGCGCACGGTGCCACCTTCGGCCGGCACCTTCACTCGGCTAAAGCAAGCGCATGTCGTTTGCACCTACGTGTTCCCACGTCGGGCTTGCATGTCTGACGTCTGCACGGGCTCCCTTTCCCATTGCCCTTGATTCTCTTGGGTTTCCATTCCAAACAAGCCGTCCGTGATACGATGATCGGCCACGGTACTCCGGTGACCACCATGACCGTAGGCATCGGCATGGATTGTCATCGTTGTGATGGTCGCGTGATCAGAGTGCAGGTGGCAGCATCTTTTTTTGGCACACGCCTTGCTTGGAGGCTTCGCTTCATCAACACTTCTCACGAACAATGAACGACCGTCGCAGCAACGTCTTCGACTTCTTGCGCCCGTAGCCCTGGAGCGGCACGGGAAGCTGTTCGTCCCGTACCGCCATGTCCCTCCGTACCATCCTTCGCACACTGTTGTTCTCCGACGTCGGAGCCCTGATTGCCATTGGCCGCAGCAGACCACTGGAGGCTTCGGACGCACCGAAGCCAGACCGGCACGTTCTGCCCCATGGTACCCCCTCGGCCATGCTTGATGTCCCAACCGATCGGTTTGGAGCCTACATCATCCAACAATTCTGGGCTACTGGATGGCCCGCTCGGAAGCTTCTGGGACTCGTTTTTGGGCGGGTGATCCTGGCCTTGGCCACGCCATTTTTGCTTCATGCCGTGCTAACGTCCATCACGTCGTTGAATACGACGATGGGATTCCCCACGTCCTTGTTGATACTTGCCGTGCTGTTGGGAGTTACAGGAATGGCTGGGGCACTGTGTACACAGCACTTCTATTACAACGCATTGCAGATATATGCCATGATTGTCAACGCCATGAATACACGCGTTGTCAACCATACAATCGCCCTGCGACGGTCTGCGCGTGCTACCATGAATACGGGTGACATGGTCAATCACCTTTCGTCGGACTCCGACGCTGTGGCCGAATCGGCATTTTTCATCCCCGAGTTTACGGCATCCGCGCTTACCATCATTGCCGTACTTGGCGCGCTATTTACCTACCTGGGATGGGCTGCCTTGGCAGCCTTGGTTACGCTGGCCATCATATCTCCGTTGACGGCACTGGTGGCACGGCGGTATCGAATCCTGGATCATCGTATCATGGAGTTGCGCGACAAACGCGTCACGCTGATGTCGCAAATCCTGCAAGGAATTCGCGTCGTGAAATACCATGCGTGGGAACGTTCCGTAGGTGCGGAGGTACAGTCCGTCCGTCGCAACGAGCTTTCCACCCGAACGTCCATCGTTCGAACGGACGCCATGTCAACGGCCTTGTTTATCAGTACCACAACGATTGTTGCGTTCTCGGGCTTTCTGGCCTACGTCTGGTTGGGCGGCACGCTGGATGCCCCCGTTGTGTTTACCTGTCTGGCACTCTTCGCCATGCTCGAAGAGCCTTTTGGGTTGGTGTCGCATTTGCTGGCGAACCTCCAGCATGCGCGTGTGGCAACAACGCGTCTTCATGCATTTCTTGGTGCAGCGCGTCGCCGCTCCGATGAACGTCCTCTTTCCGACCCATTGGTTCCGTTGGGTTGTTCACTGGAATCCGTTGGCGTTACCTATCCTGCCGCCGCAGCATCAGCACTGCACGATGTTACCCTCCACGTGAGGCCGGGCGAAGCCATTGCCATTGTTGGACCCGTTGGCGCTGGAAAATCTACCCTGCTGCGGTGTGCACTGGGCTTGCAGCATCCGACAAGGGGCCGTGCCATCACGACGGGCCACACTGGTGACCAGCGACCCCGCACGGCATGGGTGCCACAGGAAGCGTTCATTATGAATGCCACAGTGGAGACCAACATCGCCTTCGGCGCGTCTGCCACACTCTCCGAGAAAGCGCTGTCGGACATCGTCTTCGACTGTGCTTTGGATGTAGACCTGGCATCAATGCCATCCGGTACGGCTACCGAAATCGGTGAACGTGGTGTAAATCTATCAGGCGGACAGAAGCAGCGCCTGTCCCTGGCTCGGGCGGCATTCCATCAACCTGGACTGGTTGGCTTGGATGATCCTTTGAGTGCCGTCGACGTCCATACGGAGGCCTTGCTCGTCGATCGGTTGCTCTTTGGACGGTGGAAAGGCATCACGCGATTGGTGGTGACGCACCGTCTGGATCATCTCCATCGCTTCGATCGCATCGTGTTTATGGACCGCGGACGTGCCGTGGCCAGTGGCACCATGGATGAACTGCTGGAACATTGCCAACCCTTCCGGGACTTCATTCGCCGAGATTCGGCAGAAGCCGAGCTCGCCCAAGAACCCGCAGGAGTTGCAGTGGCTCATGGTAGCCTACGAAGCGACAATGAAGAGGCAGGCCGTATTACGGATGATGAAGATCGTGCAATTGGCGCCGTTGGAATCGACGTCTACCGCCGCTATCTGAAGGCCATGATAGGCAACCATCCCGTTGGCGCTCCATTGGTGTTGTGCGTGCTGTTGATTTCCGTTGTCGGAATCACGGCACTGCCCATGCTGCAAACTGCCTTCCTGGCGCAGTGGACGAACGACGCTACTGCGATGTCGGCCCTTGCAGCCGTCAGCATCTACGGCGCCCTTGGTGCCGTGGTTCTCGGTGCCTGGCTTGCAGAGCGGCTTCTATGGTTGCAGCGCGCGATTATCGCAGGGCGTACGTTGCACGACCAAGCTCTCGGCGGTGTTCTTGGGGCTACCCTTCGGTTCTTTGATAGCACTCCCATGGGACGAATCCTGAACCGCTTTTCGCGCGACGTTGAAGGTGTGGATGATCATCTTGCTTGGAACGTCGAGCAAAGCTTCAAATCCTTGTCGCAAACCTTGGGTTCCATCGTGCTCGTCCTTGCCGTGGTGCCGGCACTTGTGCTCGTTATTGTTCCGGTTTTGCTGCTGTATTGGAAACTGCAGCGGGACTATCGAACATCTGCCCGCGAAGCAAAACGCCTTGAATCCGTTGCTCGGTCACCACGGTATGCCCATTACAAGGAGCTCGTTACCGGACTTGACGTCGTGCATGGATTCGGGAAGGAACGGTTCATGTTCGACGGGTTTCAGGCAATTCTTGGCGACTATCAGCGGGCATATTTCTGCAGCATCCTGTTGAATCGCTGGTTTAGTATTCGCGTTCCTTTGATTTCGGGACTGGTAGGCTTGGCAACATCGGTTGCCATCGTGTTCCTGGCTGCTTCCGGTACCATCAGTGCTGGCACGGCAGGATTGGTGCTCAGTTATGCACTGTCCTTTTGGATGTCGCTCAACTGGACCGTCCGAGCTTTCAGCGAGGTGGAATCCCGCATGACGTCCGTAGAACGGCTTGCGCGCTATGCCACACTGCCTGCCGAGCCGTTACCCAACAGCCCGGTATTGGCCGACCACACTCCTTGGCCCGTCCGAGGCACCATCGAGATTCGCCGACTCTCCATACGATATGCCGAGCACCTGCCATGGGTGCTTCGGGATTTCTCCATGAGGGTGGAAGGTGGAAGCACGGCTGGTATCGTCGGTCGAACGGGTTCCGGGAAGTCTACCTTGCTACAGACGTTATTTCGATTCGTCGAGCCCCAGCCTGGGGCAATCATGATTGACGGCGTCGATATCACGACCATTCCTTTGCAGCGGCTTCGGCGTTCCATTGCCATCATACCGCAGGATCCCACGCTCTTCATCGGAACGGTACGCGACAATCTGGACCGTTTTGGTGAGTCATCGGATGACAACGTCTGGACGGCCTTACGGCGGGTGCGCATGGACGCCGTGGTGGCTGCCCTTCCAGGCGGACTTCGTGCTGGCGTTGCCGAAGGTGGAGCCAATTTCAGTCAAGGGCAGCGCCAACTGCTATGCATGGCTCGAGCCATTCTTGCCGAGGCGCGCATCATCGTTCTTGACGAGGCAACAGCAAGCGTCGACGTCCGCACCGACGCATTGATTCAGGAAACTATCCGGCAGGAATTTGCCACCGTCACGGTCCTTGTGATTGCGCACCGTCTGGAGACCCTTGCCGACGCTGACATGATCGTGACCATGCATCCACCACAAGAGACCACCGCTCCGTAGCTTTGTCTATGCTCCTCTCCATCCTTTGCAGCGCCGTTCTGGCGTGTTCCCCTGCCGATACGACCAATCACGTGGCCGAAGGCCAGGCACATCATGCGGCGCGCCGATATCCGCAGGCCTTGTTCTCGTATGACAAGGCCATTGCCGCTGGCGACACGTCCGTTGCCGTATACTTCCATCGCTCTCAGGTTTTGATGGCAATGGATCGGCCCAAGGAAGCACTAGCAAGTATCGAATACGTACTGGAACGTGATCGCCGCAATGGATCGGCATGGGTCATCAGGGGGGAAGCGCGCCGACAGACCGGCGATTCGTCCGCTGCGTGCGATGACTACGTGCAAGCCGAACTGCGTGGCAACCGCGCAGCAGGGTTCCTTTTGGAGCAATATTGCGGACGCAAGTCGATTGCCGCCCCGAGGCTTCGAGTGCCGCTCCCCACTGCTGGCGACTCCGCGTGGTATGTTGCCGATGTCCAGAAGCAGCGAAACGATAAGGTTGAAGTAACAACGTGGTTGAAAAAGGGAGAAACCGTAACGTCATGGACGGAACTGGTGTCCGTGATGGTTGCCGAAGGGATGGTAAAGGATATGCCCCCCGACTCCCTTATGGCCAACATGGTGCGACAGGCGGAATTGCGAGCCATCAAACCTGTTGCGCGGAAGATTGCAATCGAGCGCATCAATGGCGCAGAGGCCATTTTCTTTACGATAGAAGCGGCTGGCTTCAAAACGGGCAATCCGTCTCCCGAATCACAACTATGGATGATTTTTCAGCATGCTGGTGCCCTCTACGTAGTCCACTATGACGTTCATCAGCCAGCCATGCTCGACGAACAACGCGATCGGTGGATGGCCATTTTCCGAGCCGCTACGTTCGAACGCTAGTTCGGCGGCCAGATTTGTACCTCGGGCTCCAGGTGAACGCCATACCGGTCAAACACGGAACTGGCAATACGCCTTGCCAATTCGAGTATCTGACGCCCCTTACCTCCGCCTGTATGGACAAGGACGAGCGCCTGCTTGTGATGAACACCAATAGCGCCGTCAGCATAGCCTTTCCATCCACACTGATCGATAAACCAGGCCGCTGGCATCTTTACGCGGCCATCCGCCATGTGCCACGATGGCACGCCCGAAGCCCGTGACTGAATGCGCTGGAACTCTTCACCTGTTACCACAGGATTCTTGAAAAAACTCCCCGCATTTCCTACGTCCTCGGGGTCGGGAAGCTTGTTTCGCCGAATGTCGATGATTGCGTCAAAAACATCCTTCCGGCCAGGATCCGATATTTCGCGCTCCTGCAGCCAGTGTTGAACATCGGCATACGATGTATCAAGCGGCGCATGTCGATGGAGACGATACGTGACGGACGTTATCACGATGGTACCACGCAAGTCATTCTTGAAAACGCTGTCCCGGTAGCCGAATGCACAGTCCGCATGATGCATGACAACCTTCCTGCCCGTTGCCATATCAACATATTCCAGATATCGAAAGCAACGCTCCTGTTCCGTTCCGTATGCTCCAATGTTCTGTATAGGGGCGGCCCCTACCGTTCCTGGAATGAGCGCTAGATTTTCCAATCCGCCCAGTCCGTTGGTGACAAGCCACTCCACGGCGTCGTGCCAGGACTCGCCAGCACCGAAGGTAACGTCGACTGCATTGCCGTCGTCCATCGTGATGGCACGGCCCCTTATCACAGTGCGAAGAACGGGGCGTTCGATAGCGGACGTAACGAGGATGTTGCTGCCACCGCCAAGAACGAGTAATGAGGAGCCATATTCCTTGCAAGCATGAACGACATCATCTACGGTAGCAACGTCAATGACGTGTCGGGCAGACTCATCAAAATGAAAGGTCGTGTACGGGGCCAGGGAAACGTCGTAGTGGTGCTGCATGGCGCAAATCTACACGCCAAAACGGCTATGGCGCTACCAAAACGGAACGTGTATAAGATGCGTCTCCGGTATGGATGGAGAGAAGGTATGCGCCAGCAGCAAGCGATTCTACCTCAAGCCGACACCTTGGTCCCGAGCCGTGATACTCACGAACGATGGTGCCACTGAGGGACGTCAGGGTAATCCTCCACGTGGCAGGCAAACCCGTTACGGTTGCCTCCATTCCAAGCGGGATAGGATGTGGAGCAATGTCTGGAACAGTCGCTTCTGATGCTTCAACCGACGTGGTTAGATCCACAAATCGATATACCAAACCACGTAAGGGGGTCGCACTCGTCCGGAGTCGCAATCGTGTCGTATCAGGTGGTGCGCCCGTCGTAACACCGACGTTCAACCAAGAAACATCTCCGGTTGGCTCAACCAAGAGGCGATCGAAGTTATCACCTCCACGAATGCCAACTTCCACAGGAACACTCAAGGTGTCATTTTCTACGGCCATGGGGCCATAGATAAACTCAATGACGCCCGTGCGCTCATGGATGGCCATCTGATACGTGAATCTGCCTGTATTGATGGTCTGTGACGCGTTGGGATCGAAATAGCGTATCGTCGTATTCGCCCACTCAATCGTCCACGTACGGAAAGGGGCCTCGCCACGTACGCGTGCGCGAATACTGCCTCTCCCTGCGGCGTCATTCCGATAGGCTTGGCGCACACCAAGAGGTACACATACAAAAGGACCACGCTCGAATGACGTTACCGTTCGGGCGTTGAAATCGAAGAACGATCCGGACGTCGTGGCTGCGTATCCACCGCCGCCTATCCAAAGAGAGTCAAAAGAACGTGCTCCAAACCGAAGAGGAAACGGGGCGGCAACCCGCTGGCCAAAAAATGCCGAGGAGTTTATCGGCGGTAGGAGGATCGTATCTGCGATGGTTAACGAATCATAGGCAGTACGGTCTACTAGAAAGAGCCGTGGTCGGGCCACCATGGGGAACTGCCGCGGCCTCTTGTAGGTAAACCACGCGCGCAGCTCATCGCCAGTAACGTCTGTAGACGGTTCAAAGGCATCAACCCACGCTGTCGAATCCCATTGCGCGCGTAGGCGATAGATGCGCCCGCCGTCCAGCAATGTTGCCGATGCTACTCCATCACGGTTGGTGCGCACAACTACGTCTTCATCGGGAATTCGGTCGCCCTTGCTGGAGCGAGCGTGCAGGTGGACTGTTTCGGATGATGCGAGGCTTTGGCGACGGTCATTGGAAAAAGCGACGGTCACAAAGGCTGTGGTATAGTTGAGTGGGTCCTCACTCGGCGTAACATCAATTGTCAATGGCAAGGCCGAACCAGAAGGTCGAACTTCTATCAGTGCCGGGGAATAGGAACGTCCAAAACCAGCTGGGACGATGGTATAGTCCGCCAAGGGCAACGATCGCCGATAGAACCTCACGGTCGTATCTGCGTCGACGGACTTGGTAAACGTCTGACTGAAGCCAGGAAGTGTTGACGAAACGATGTGTAGCACGACGTCGGCAGAGTCCTGACCCGAATGACGTACGGTAATCTCCACTGGTACGGCCGGCAGCACGAAGAAGTCGAGGGTCACGGCTGTATCGGTGATGGCCACGGCTCTCTCGTCGCGGGCCTGCGTAAGGTCCAATGGCATGGAGGCCACATCTTCCGGGAAGCTGATGATGTAGAGACCATTACCAAGACCATCAAAGCGATACCTGCCCTGGGCATCGGTGATGGCAATCGTATCACCGGCAGATGCTGGTGTGCCAAAAAGATACGACTCCAGCCAAGGCCTGATGGTCAGACGCACGCCAGCAATTGGCGTACTATCGTTCTGATGACGCACGAGGCCCGTCAGGACGTTTCGTTGCGGCACTCTTGAAGCACCAAC
>JALOMA010000021.1 GCA_025455735.1 Candidatus Kapaibacterium sp. | reverse complement strand
TCAAGAAAAAGAGAGGGTGATTGACATCGTACTTGGAAGATCCGGTTGAAGTGGTCGCCGACTCATTGCCGAAGGGGTTGACCGTCGTGGGCGACCATCCGCTGGTCCTGACAAAAGGCGTCAAAACCACGTTGCGCGTAGAGTATACGCCCACGGTGCCGGGGCCATTTAACCCCATTTCCGTCTTTCGTACCACGGTGCCTGGGTACGAACGTCTTACCATTCAAGGCTTTGGTCTTGCAAGTGCCGCATCGTCCAAGGCCGAGCGTTGATCACGTCGCGCGAAGACGACGTAACCGCCAGCCTCATGGACAACCCGTAGCCGAGCATCCCTTCGCCACCGCTCGGCGTCATTGACCCGCGCCAGAAGGCGCACCGGACGATCCACGGCGCCTTCAATAAGCCACGGCTCCCAGGCGTCACGGTCGATGCCATGACTCGTATAACTAAGGTGCGCTGGCTTGTTGGTGTAGAAGAGATGGGCGTAGGACTTCATTTGCAGCGGCTTGACGTAGACGTCCTTTCCCGATAACGATCGATAGTAGTCGATCATGGCTCCTTGCTGGATCCGCTCGATCTTGGGCGCCACAACGGGCAGAAACGTAACACTGAAGAACAGGACCCCTGCTGCCAAACTCGTAACACTTGCGACGATGTTCTTCCGGAGGACAAAGGCAATCACCAGCCCTGTGGGTAAAAACATTGCAGGTACGATATCCCACAACGACCAGTGCACAGGTTGTTGTAGTGCAGCGCGGAGAAAGACATCCTTGAACGCTGGTGAAGCCAAGAGGGAGTCCGCAGACAGACCAATCAATGGAACACTGGCAGCGGCTATTGTAAGTATTGTGCAGAGCAATCCAAGACCCACCCAGACGGGCCATCGTATGCATGCCTGGCGCTGCGCCAAACGTTCGCAGGCGAGGGCAGCCAGGAACGTCAACGGCAAATACGTCATCGAACTGTAGTGGACGATCTTCGTCTTGACAATCGAGAACACCACCAGCACGACGGCGGCGAGCACAGTCATCCAAATCCGCAACTCGGCCTGTCCGTCCGTTTCTTCGGCGCGCCTACCCAGCCCGCCCCAAAGGAGTGCCGACGCCGGAAAACAGCCAATCATCAAAACAACAGCATGGTAGTACCATGGCTGCTCATGGCCAGCTTCGCCCATCGTCAGCAATCGCCATTGATACGCCAGATTTTCCTGCACGAACTGCGGCCCGTTCGCCAATACCTCCGCACCAACCCAGATGCCCGGCAGAATGGCTGCTACCACGACGATGATACCGGCAGATGCCCACGGCAGCCGAATCGATCGATGCCGTAGTGCAAACGCAAGAGCAGCCGTGAGAAGCACAAGTCCAAGCCCAACGGGCCCCTTCGTCAACACCGCCAAACCAGCCCACAGACCACTCAGTATAGTGTCCTTCGAAAGGGGGCCTTGCTGCCCGGCGCGGAGCGCCGCCAACACACTCAGGAAGATGAATAGGTTGAACAGTGGGTCGATAATTCCTGTATGTCCATAAAACGTAGGTAACAACGATCCACCATACAGCCCTGCCCAGAGTAGCCCGAACCGGCGCGACGCCACCCGTTGCCCCACAGAATAGACAACAACAAAGGTGAGGGACGCGACAAGTGCATTGGGGAGGCGGGCAGCAAACTCATTCACCCCAAAGACAAGCATGGACAATGCCTGAAGCCAGATAAATAGCGGTGGCTTCTCGTAAAAGGGAGCGAAGTCGATATGGACTCGCAACCAGTCACCCGTTACCAGCATTTCTCGTGCACATTCGGCGAAGTTGATTTCATCCCAGTCAAAGAGATGCACCGATCCTAAGAACGGTAGATAAATGGCTAGGCCAGCAAGGAACAAGAGGAAACGAACAGTACGATCGGACACAAGACACTCCTTCGGGATGAGGCGCAAATCTAGCGCCGACGTGCCAGCCGATGGATAGCTGCCGTTACACCAACGGCGAAGGCCAATGACACTAGGACGTCCGGAAGCCCCGAGCCGTCGATATGAGGTACTTCGTAAAAGGTTGTAACGAATGACAGAACGGGAACCGTGTCCGGTGCCAGAAGACAGCCCACAAACGTGAAGAGCGCACAAACGCACAGGACCCACAAAGGCCGCTCGAGTGAGGGGGATTGAGGATCGACGAACACTGCCGATGCCGCAAGGGAAGACACAATAGCTACAAAGAGATGTGTCGTTCCTTCGCCAGGTAGCCACCATGACGCCGCAAGCAACGCCAGAACTGCTGCCAACGTCGTTCGAAGCACGCCAGCTGTGAGCTCACCAAAGAACGATTGGATCCGCACTCCGCTGTTTGGCCTTGCAGCCAATACCATCGCAGGAAGGCCTACTGCCAACACACTGAGCAACGCCCCTCGCCGTGGCGTGAGAGGGTAGGGAATGGAGGACAAGGCCGAGACTAACGATACGGCCATCAAAACGGCGTTCTTACCGATAAACAGGATTGCGACGGCAAGTATTGTGCGGAGTACGGAGCGCCCTTCGGACACTAACTGCAACAACCCCTTCAAGCTGGAAGTCCTGAGGACGACATCCGCAATCGCTGTTGCTGCCATACTTGCACCCTCCGCGGCAATGCCAACATGGGCCGTCTTGAGTGCCGGGACGTCATTCACACCGTCGCCGACCATGGCAACATGATGGTGGACCTGAAGTGAACGGATGATTTCCACCTTCTCCGACGGCTGAAGCCTACAGTGAAGATGCTCGCTTGGTACATCAATATGTGCTGCGTTTATAACTTCTCTTACCGTTTGTTGGTCATCGCCCGATAGTACGTGCATTTCCACACCTTTTTCCATGAGGTTGGCGACGGTTGTGCGCACGCCAGGCCGAACGGTTTCGGCCAGTGCAACAACAGCAAGAGGACGAAAAGTGGATGCATCGGATGGCGGCCATTGTGATGATTGTGCAAGGACGAGCAATCTCTTGCCCTGAAGGCCGGAAGCGTCCACGTCGTGCGCCACGGCCCCCTGCCAGGATGGGGGGAGGACGGCGGACGGAGCACCAAGCACAAGCCACGAATCGTGTGTCAGAGCAACAGCGCCATACTTGCGTGCAGATGAAAACGGTATGCGATTTACTGCTGGAGTATCGAGGGGAATGGTAGAACAGAATCGTCTGATGGCATCAATGGACGGGCCTTCATCGGAAGTAGCTGAACAGTATACAGCCAATGCGTCCATGGCTTCGGCCAGTGTTCCTGTCATGGGAATAGCCTGCACGACATCCATTTGATTGAGGGTCAACGTTCCGGTTTTATCAAGGCAAAGGGCCGTGATAGAAGCAAAGGACTCAACGGCCGTTATCGTTTGAACAACGACTCCGTGGTTGGCTAAACGAATGGCTCCGAGGGTAAGGGAGATGGTGGTGAAGAACATCAGACCCTCGGGAACAATGCCAATGACGAGGGTAGCTACGCGGCGGACATCGTCCACGGAGAGTGCGCCTGCATGTACGGCCACATCGGTGCCGGCGATGAAGAGCGCAGCAACGAAGGACCATTCGAACAGAGCATTGATGCGTTTTTGCATCGGGGAATGATGGACGAGTCGCTGGCGTGAAAGGGTGTTGATGGCGTCCGCTGCACCATGGCCTGGGGCGGTGTCCACTTCCATGATGCCATGGCCGGCGAGCACGGCACATCCTGCAAGAATGCGATGTCCAGCGCGAGGACTCTGAGGTTCCGACTCTCCGGTAAGAACGGACGTATCGACTTCAAGCGCATCGACGGTGCGAAGCACACCATCGGCCACAACAACATCCCCACGCTGCAGTCGAATGACGTCGCCAACGCTTACGACCGAGCGTGGTCGTGCTTCTTCACCGGAGGGTGTGACAACACGAGCAGTAACATCGAGATTGAGGTTTGCTCGTTCGACCGCTCGATGGGTGCGATATTCCTGAACAACGGCTATGGCAACGTTGGCGCACACTACGGTGATCACGCCAAACGAATCATAGAGGAGCCGAACATCGCCGTAAACGGCCCATGTGCAGGCGAGAGCGCCAATGAAGACGGCATTCAGAAGATTGAACACCGTAAGGGCATTGCGGAGGAGGATTGCGATCAGTATCGGCACGTGCAAAGCTACCATTGCAGCGGGCAGGAGCGGGAATCACGAAATCACAAAATGGGCATCACCATGGAGTAACACACGAGTAAGAAGTTGCAGTATGGTCTGGTTCTTGGCCTCCGTGCCCATCGGTATCCTCATGTTTCGTCTTGTGCGATTCCTCAGCACGCCCTTGCTCCGTGCAATAGGGTTCTACCGTTACCATTCGCCGATGTTCTTTACCATGCCATTTGGGGCCAAGACGTTGGACATGCACTTGGGAACAACCTGGGATTTCATGCAGCTGCGCGATCGTAGCGTGCCTACGATGTTTCGACACGTTTGCTCAGGACTCCTCGACATCTGCGATAAGGTGGAGGCTGGCCAGATAGCAGCAGATGTGCGCCTCCGTGCCACCATGTACTTCTTATCTGCCGAACGCTTACAACGCTTTGGATTTACGTGCCGGCGCATGAATGTGGCCGAAACGGTAGCATTTCTGGCGAACTATGCCGAGGTCTGTTTCCTTCAAAGCCTGATGAAACAGAGGATTTGTCTGATCAACATTCGAGATGTGCGCATCGTTACGGTACGCGGTTCGGAGCTGCTACAGCAGCGATCCACTATTGCTGGCGTGCGTGCAGCACTAGCCCGGGGACTACGGAGTGGGACGGAAGAACAGGCTCACGGCGGAGTCGTAGCCGCCACTGTGGCGGGTAAGGTGTAACACCGTGTAGGGATCCGTTGAAGCAATCCGTTCTGGAACCCACGACGGAGCATCTGATGGCGGCGGTGCGCTCTGACGTCGTGTGGGAACGGTGTGGCGTGGATGTTCCGTTCCACTGAAGGTATCAGCAGGCGCAGGCGCTGGCGCTGGCTGTGCCAGTTCGACGCGGATGGTGTCGCGAATGGTCCGGATGACGACGTCGCCAGAGGGATCATCTGACGAAAGGACAATGACGAAACCCAGGCAGACGGGCGCAAGGGTAGCTGCCCAAAGCGGGACGCGCACGTGGAGCACGGAAGTGAGCCTGCCGATCACGGTCCGACGTCCTGCGCGCCGTTGGGCGGCGCGCAGTGGCCCCAATGGCAGCGTCAAGGCGTCCCGGTCGATCGTGTGCTGTTCCCGCGCCGCAAGGACGTACATCCGTAGAGCGGTGTAGGCCTCTTCGCTGCCCAGATCGGAAAGAACGAGCTGTTGCAGCTCGTGCGGAAGTTCATGAAAGCTGTGTGTTGCAGCATAGTCGTGGATATCGTGCATCATTGTAAGTCTCCAGTGGATGCGAATGAAGCCAAGGACGCTTGGAGTTGTTTAAGGGCGGCATGGCAGCGTGACTTCACGGTGCCAAGAGGGACGCCGAGGATCTCGGCGATGTCCTGTAGAGGTAGGTCTTGATACCACCGTAGTGCCACGACGGCGCGATGTTCCGGGGAAAGGTGTTCCAATGCATGCGTCAAAGCCTTGCGCAATGTGGCTTGATCGGCAAGGGTGTCTGGCAGCTCAACATCGCTGGGTAGGAGGTCGGCGTCGTGCACGGCATGGGGACGTGCCATGCGATAGCGGAATTCATTCTTCAGCAGGTTCCAGGCGATGGTATACATCCAAGGGCGGAACGGTCTGCCCGATTGATAGCGCTTGGCTTGGTCAACGATCCGCACGAAGACGTCCTGCAACAGGTCCTGGGCGCGCTCATGATCCTGAGAGAGCATCTTGCGGAACCACAGTAGGAGGGCCTTCCCATGGCGATGATAGAGCGTGGCAACGGCGTCGCCATCGCCGCGAGCGATGCGCCGCATAAGCTCTTCGTCGGTTGGTTGCTCCGTCACGTTGTTAATCCGGCTGGTTTCGTTCAGCTTCTTGACGGTTTCGTTCGGCTTCCTGACGGTTTCGTTCGGCTTCCTGACGGTCGCGTTCGGCTTCGTGACGGCGGCGTTCGGCCTCGTGCTGGTTTCGTTCGGCTTCCTGACGGTTGCGCTCGGCTTCTTGACGGTTGCGCTCGGCTTCCTGACGGTTTCGTTCGGCTTCCTGACGGTTGCGTTCGGCGTCCTGAAGGTGGCGGCGCGTTTCATCCAGAAGCCGTTGTGATTCGTGGACCTGGCGTTGTACGTCTTCGAGATACCGTTCCACGTCTTTTAGCTGTTCGGCCTTACTGGCCACATTCATGGCAAAGGCGCGCAGCCGTGTTGCCTGTGTAAGGTCGCCACTCTGCATGGCATGGCCATAGAGACGCAAGGCTGGCGCAACGTAGTTCATAGCTAGGTTGGGCCAGACGGTTTTGGTGAAGGGTGTGTTCTCCTGATAAAAGGCGTCGACGACATTGTCGAGGCGGAACTCCTGCCAAATGCGTTTCAGGGCCGCCACATCGTCGAATGGTTTTGTGCTGTATTTGAGCGCCAGGCCAACAAGGCGGAGCTTGTCCGAGAGGGCTTCGAGGATTTCGGTATGGCCTGTATTGGCTACATAGACTGGTCGTGTGGACTTTTGGGCGACACTACGGACAAAGTCGGACACGCAGGTTGTCCACGTCACACCGTTGGCAAGACGCTCATGCGAAAGAAGTTGACAGTCGGCGTTCGGGATTTCATTTCGGGAAATGAACTGGCAATAGGACGAGTCCATAAGCATGGAGACATTGACAACGGCAACATCTGGCCGATGGCCTTTTGCTGCTTGAACCATCCAGAGAGGATAGGTATCGTTATCGCCGAAGGTAAACAGGACGCCGTTGGGCTCGACTCCAAGAAGAAGGTTGTGGGCATATTCGAGCAACTGCACCGGCATGCTGGCATGATTGTACCAGGATGTCAGTGTGGCATTCCGCGCTACGCGGTTACCATCGAATTCCGAGGTTACGCTGATGTCATCGAATAGTTCGGGAGAGTTGGGCCGTACGGCCACGGCGGAGTCCAGCCACTGACGCTGATCCCGCCGATTTCCAGCTTGCCACCATCGGCAGGCATAATATTCGAATGTTGATGGGATAGCCTTCGACATGGACGCCAACAGCGACTCCATGACCTTGGCATGTTCGTCGCGGTTGGCGGAACGGTCGAAGCCAACGTATCGCGTAGCCTTATACAGATTGTACCACGCCACTGCGTTGGAAGGCGACTCGGTTACAACCTGTTGCCAGGCCAACCGCTGCTTCTGATACCACTCCGTGGAGTAGGAGCCCATGGGATAGCTGGGAATCTCAACTGGCTGTGCAAACGATGCTGGCGATGTCGCCTAAAAGACCACGACCGCGGCGGCAATGGTGACCATGCAGTACTTCATGAAGGAAAAGCGATACTGTTGAACAAGGGGTGGTGACGACCGTCGGAATCATCTACACCCAACTCCGCAAAACGTTCAGTCCGCGACGTTGCAGTGGAGGGAAACACAATGACATCGTGGTGGTACGACATGGCCAACAACGTGTAACGACTTGTTTGCAGTGCGATTCTTGTCCCGTGACTGACGTAGATTAAACCCAAGCGAGGCCGCCGGACACAGAGCGCGCCCAGAACGCAATCAAGGAGAACCGTATGGCACAATTGGATCAATATCGTGGCGGTTGGACGGACGTCGAGGCAGCACATCTGCTGCGCCGGTGTTGTTTTGGATTCCGTATCGATCAGTTGGAGAACGCCGTGCGCGACGGTCTTGAAAAGACTGTGGACGCGTTGCTGACGCCGCTACCCGAGCCAGCCTTGCCGATTGACCCCCTGACCGGCGAGACATTTACGGACAAGCCATTCAGCCCCGTGAACAATGGCCGGTATACGGGCCTTGTTAAAGCCTGGTGGGCCGAACAAGTGGTGGCAGCGCCCCCTTCCCTTCAAGAGAAGATGACATTGTTCTGGATGAGCCACTTCGTGATCGAGGCAACGGCCGTGCAGTCCTACGTTTTCTTCCATGACTATTTGGCTTTCCTTCGCAAGAATGCTCTTGGAGACGTTCGAACGATGGCACGATGGATCACAACATCGGGTGCCATGCTCCGATACCTCAATGGCAATGTGAACACCGCGGGCAATCCCAATGAGAATTTTGCGCGCGAACTACAGGAGCTGTTCATCAATGGCAAGGGTCCAGAAATCGAAGCTGGCAACTATACGACCTATACCGAGTCCGATGTTCGAGAAGCGGCACGGGTACTCACAGGATGGCGCGAGCAGCGTGGTACGGGAGTAGTCAGCTTTGACGTACGGCGTCACGATGTGCGCAACAAACAGTTTTCTGCAGCTTACAATAACACCGTGATACGAGGCCGTAATACCGTTGCGGCAGGAGAGGAAGAGCTGGGGGAACTACTGGACATGATTTTTGCCCAGGAGGCTACTGAGCGGTTTGTGATTCGCAAGATCTACCGGTGGCTTGTCAATGCCGACGTTACGCCTACAGTGGAGCGCGATGTAATTGCACCCTTGGGCAAGGCCTTCCGGGCTGCTGAATGGCGGATTCTGCCTGTACTCCGAACGCTCCTCCTCTCGGAGCACTTTCATGACGCTGCCATGCACGGAAGCCAGTTGAAATCCCCTGCGGACTTCATCTTTGGCACCATGCGAAGCCACCCAACGTTCCGCTTGCCCGCCGATGCAACCCAGCGGTATACGCTAACCCAGAATCTGTCCGTCAACCTGCGGAATTTTCAGATGGAACTAGGCGATCCACCTTCCGTTGCTGGATACGATGCCATGCATCAACAACCGGACTACGATCGACTGTGGATCAATACCGCCACGCTGCCACTCCGGAATGGCTGGACCGATGCCATCGTTGCAGGAACACGGCAACGGCAAGGGGCCTACGACACTATAGCCATGGTGGACAGCCTGCCGAATGCATCCGACCCTTATGCCATGATGGATGCCCTGTGCAAACATCTGTTTGCCGTTGAAATCGCAGAAGACATGCGGCAGAAGCTTCTGCAGGACGTGTTGCAGGAGGGGGGTATGGTCTACGACTGGACGACGGAATGGCAAGCGTACAAGGCTGCACCAACGAATCAACAACTACGGACGCGGATGAAGACAAAGCTTGACAGGCTATTTGTCTACCTATTCCGGATGGCCGAGTATCAACTGATCTAACCACTCATCACACGAAAGAACATCCTATGGACCGCCGCCGATTTTTGCTTCGCTCCTCCGGTGCTGTTGCTTTGCCGCTCGTGATGAGTGGGCTGCCCATGCATGCATTCGATGGCCCAATGTTGGCAGATATGTTCAATACTGCCGAAGAAACGGACCGTGTCCTTGTTCTTGTCCAACTGAATGGGGGCAATGATGGCGTCAATACGGTTCTGCCATTGGATCAGGAAGCAGCCTACATGGCTGCCCGCCCTGGACTGGCCATTCCTTTTTCGAAGACGCTTCGACTGAACGACACGACGGCCCTTCATCCGCAGATGACAGGACTGCAGGCCCTGTTTGGCGAAAAAAAACTCGCCATCGTGAACGGCGTCGGATATCCAAATCCCAACCTATCGCACTTTCGATCAACGGACATCTGGATGTCCGGCAGTGCAAGCAATCAGGTTGTCTCATCAGGCTGGATTGGGCGCTACCTGAGCACGGCGTATGCAGGATATCCTGATGGTTTTCCCAATGCCACTATGCCAGATCCAATTGCCATTCAGATGTCGGCAGTAGTGTCGCTTGCCCTCACGGGTGCGTCGCAACAGTCCATGGGTATCGCCTTGCAGGATCCAGAGACGTTCTACGCCCTAGTGAATAGCACAAAGGCAACTGGCCAAGGTTTGCCTACTTCGGCAGAGGCGCGCGCCAACGTCGAATACGTACGAGAGATCCAGGCGAAATCGGAACAGTATAGTGCTGTCATCAAAGCCGCTGCCGACAAGGCTTCCAACATTGCGGACTATCCCGATCCCCTCGTGAACCGTCTGGCGGGACAGCTTCAGGTGGTGGCGCGCATGATAGCTGGTGGCCTGAAGACGCGCGTTTATGTTGTTAGTCTGGGGGGCTTCGACACTCATGCCGCCCAGGTCGAGGAAGGCAATCCCGAGGGTGGGCTCCACGCAACGCTCCTGAACTATGTGTCCGAAGCGATGGCTGCATTCCAACGCGATTTGGAAGCACATCGCGTGGATGATCGCGTGGTAACGATGACGTTCAGCGAGTTTGGCCGTCGTGTTGACGCCAACCTGAGCCTTGGCACCGACCACGGCACGGCAGCGCCGATGTTCGTGATGGGTACGCCTGTTGTGGATGGTGTGCTGACGGCGTACCCTTCACTCAGCGATGTTGAGCAGGGCAACCTGAAGATGGCCGTTGATTTCCGCCAGATCTATGCCAGTATCCTGGAGCAGTGGTTCGGAGCCAATCCTGCAGTGCTTCGCGAGGTGTTGTTCCAGGACGTTTCCACGATGCCCATCATCAAAGCCGGAAGTACGGATCCCACAAGTGTTTCGGCCGATGCCATTGCAGGCGCTTTGACGTTGATGCCTGTGGTGCCCAATCCCGTACGTGATGAAGCTCGCCTGCGTTACTCCGTGGCCGATGGCAACGATGCGCGACTTGATGTCTTCGACGCACTTGGATTCCATGTGGCAACCGTCACGGGCCAGCTCAATGATGGCGTTCTCGAGGCACCATTTGTGGTTCGTGGACTGCCCTCCGGCACCTACATTGTGCGGCTGTCCAATGGACGCACTGCCGTGACCCAGCCAATGGTGGTCGTGCGGTAGTCATCCTTGCAGCATCCGCACAACGAAGCCACGGATGCCGAACACGTTGGAGCTCATGGCCGAAGCCTCGGCCATGAGCTTCTTCCGTTTGTTGGCGAGTTTGAACTCGGATGGGCTTGCACTTAGCACCGCCAGCCGTGGGGCCAAACGAACGAAGTCTTTGAGTCCCTCACGGTATAATGGGTGGAGGTCCTTGTCCTTGGCAAGGTAGTGCCTGAACGAATCAGCCAAGGCAACAGCCTGCTCCGTATTGCCGGATGCAAGCAGGGCTTGAAGGGTAAAGGTGCGTACCTGGACTTTGAAAATGTGAAAGTCAAACGAACACATGGACAAGTGCCGTAAGGCATCGTCGTATTGGCCAGCGTAGAGTGCAAGGATACCTTCGGCAAAGTGTTCGCAGTTGTGGCGGTCTGACGGTTGAACTACTGGCAGAAATCGGTCGAGGATTGCCCGTGCCTTGTCGTATTCGCCAGCAACGGCACCGAGCCGTATGGTTACCATCAGATCCGGATACAGGATGTTCCCTTCATGGATGATGCCCGTATCGATCTTCTCGCAGTTCAGCTGGAATGCAAGGTGGGCAAATTCTTCGTCGCCATCAATGTTGTACCGATGCATGCAGAATCCACCAAGATGGACGTAGGCCATGTATCGGTCCATGAACACAACCGACGAAGCAACCTCGGCCAGTACGTCACGCAAACGGTAGAACTGTTCTGTTGTCTGCAATCGCTCGAGATCGAACATCGCCACCAGAAGACGCACCGTAGGTTGTTCTGCTATCACCGGGACGCTCCGAGCCGCTTCGAGAATCGACGATTCCATCGTAGCCTGAAAGCCAATGGTGTTGATGCGCTGCTCGTGGAGCATCAGCGTATAGAGCCGCAAGGCTTTGATAACCACTGCCGTCAGGCGAAGGTCCAACTCGTCCTGAAGAAGTGACCGGCGCTCGGCAGGGGAGATGAGCGTGTTGAGTAGCAGCTCTTCCTCGCACATTGCCGCGCGTGTGTCGAAATACCTGTCATCACGCACCAAGGCTTCCAGAATGCCATGGGACTTCCGTAGCTCTGCCACGAAAACATCGTGAAGACGCAGCTCGCGTAGCATCCGAAGTCGTGCCAGCATGGTCTGCCGTGGGTCGGCAAGGCCCCCTTCCAAGGCAAGAAAATCAAGCGTCAACGCATATAAATCGGATGTGCGGTTCTTGAACCGCCTATAGTCAAAGCTTTCACCGGGAAATGCCAGCGCATGAAGATCCTCGTCCGTGGTGTGCTCCTTGAAAGGGGCCCTGGCACACAATGCCCGCGCAAGGGATGTCAGCTGTTCGCGCTTATTGAAATATGGTGACGAGACGTAGTCCAGCCACCGCCGTAGAAGGGCAGCATCGAAGCTTTTCAGCACACTGATGATTTTGATGTCCTTCACTGCGGATAAACTTTGTGTATTCTTTCCATAGTCTACGTACGCAATCTTACCGAAGTTCGTGCGAACCATCCTGGGAGGAATTCATGAGGACAGTGTTGACCGCACTGGTGCTGCTCGTTGCTACGGTAGTGCATGGGCAGGACACGACGAATCTGTTTCGCTTTACGACGCAAACGGAAAATGGGCCGATAACGGAACGGACTGCCATTCAGACGACGTATTCCATCAGCGGACTGCGATTGTCGGTGACGGGAGATCTGGACCTAACAAATCCATCGCGACCGTTGGGTATGACGTTGGTCGTGGGAGACTATCGTGGCCCCGGAGAATACACGTTAATCCAAGGGACGCAGTATCGTTACGGAAACCGAACCGATCAGGTGTTTACCCTGAAGAATGGGCGTATGACGGTTGTTCGCCTGGATTCGAACAGCAACCGCATGATTGCTACGTTCTGGTGGAATGGCGTGGCTACCCTTACGAGTGGTGTTGTCCTGAATGTGGCAATTACGTCGGGAGAATTCGAGTTGTACCTGAAGCCGAAATTGGTTGTGACGGTTAATCCAGCCTCTGGCGTGAAAGCAAAACCGTCGGAAAAACTACCAATGAACGTGACCGTAAAAACGGAGTTGGGCAAGGCCGTTCAAGGGGCAACCGTTGACATTACGGGATTGAGAACGTTGTTTCAGGTGAGTGAAGACAAGGTGTCACTGACGACTAACACTTCCGGACAGGCGACATTTCAGCCAACCATTAAGGAAGATATAGAGAAGGGCACCTACGAACTGACGATTCGTGCCACGAAACAGGCCGTCCTTCCAAGCGAAGCACTCGTGTATAGCGTAGAGGTTGCCGAAGAAGGCCGATATTGGTATTCGAAGTGTGCTGGCCTGCCGTTCTTCGAATTCGATGCAGGCGAGGGCAAAAAATTCACAGTATCCGACGACGGTTTTGTGGAGTCCGATGATGACGTTGTTTGGCAAGGTGTGCTGAAGCTCACCGGTCCGGTTCGTATTGACACCACTCCTGGACGCACCGTGGCGTCGCATCGCGGTATAGCCTTCAACTATGCCTTGGGTAGTCTGGGAGAATTACGATTCCTGCCGCCCGGGACGTTGGAGATTCCATGTGCCAAGATTGTGAGTTTTGGGCTGAACGAAATGCTGACGAAACTTTCGGGTGGGATCATGAAAGATCCTGTTCTGGAGTTCCTGGGTGATGGCTATCGGGCTTCTGGAGTCAAAATAGGCGCCACGGTCGTGCTGGCCACAAATACGTGGTCCGGCTGTAATTCCGACGATGCAGAGGCCTCTGCGCCAAACAAAAAGGTCGATCTTGCTTTTGAAGGTTCGGCCACCAAGGCTCTGGATTCAACGGGTGCCGACGCATGGTCGTTTAGCGGCAAGGCAACCCTAACCAATTACAGCCCCATTAGCCAATTCTGTGTGAAGTCGGCATTGATTTCATACAACAGCGGCACGGACGAATTTCTGATATCAGGATCATCACGATCCACACTCTACGAAGAAGCTGGTTTCGAATTGGGATTCAAGAAGGGGTCGTTTGACAAGCTGAAGGTGACCTTCGAGTCCAACACCTGCATTCCATTTGGAACGTCTGGCCTGTGCTGGAAGGGCGGCAGTATTGCAGCCGAAAACGTGGCTGAAGGAAATCCCTTCAAGGGCACGGTAACGTCCCTCATCCAATCGAAAGTGACGGACCAGTTCGAGTATGAGGTAACGGGCTCGTTTGAGACCGGGCCGTTGGCCTTCCAACTCGATGGTGAAAAGCGTATGGCGCGGGTAGAGGCCATATCAAAGTCGAATCCGTGGCAGATTAAGGGTCGACTGTCGGGACGCCTGGCCTTCGCGAAGTATGAGACCTATCCAACGTTGAGCATCACAGGCACGTTGAACCTTGGGCACCTGGGTGGGGCAGATTATGCATTTACTGGCAGCGCCGAAGTATCCATGAACGGCGAAAAGCAAGTCTTTGCCGCATCGCTGAAGGATATGACGGTGGCCATACCCAGTCTTGGCGAAGTAGATACCGAGGGTATGCCACTGTCTACGAAGATCATGATTGAAGGCGTCAAGGAATTGTTGCCCAAAACACTTGGTAAGGCTTCGGGTATTCTGTCGTTTGGTCCAGCACGAAAGTATGCTCTGGCAAATGTCAGCCTGGCCGGACTCCGCTCCGAGCTGAAGCCCATCTTTGTGCCGATGTTCGATGCCATCTTTGGTGACGGTACGGCACATGTTATCCTTGACTTCAATCGAGCCATTCCGTTCGAGATCGGCCCTGGTACACGGCCGCTGGACTTTGGCGCACTGGTGGGCAAGGGTGATGAGGTCCAAGGCGAGACGGGAATACCCGTTACCGTTGGCAATGGTGCTCCATATCTGTTGGTATTGGTTGAAGGGTCGGGTGAGAGCATCGAAGTACGCAATCCGGATGGAGTCGTTGTTGCCAGCGATGTTTCCGGCGTTGTTGTCGCCACCTATGAAGGGTTCGCCGCATGGCGGATGGCAAACCCCGTAGCGGGCCGCTGGACCGTGGCCTCGCCAGCGAATCGCATTGAAATTCACATCGGCCAGCCAACAACTCCCTTTGCGCCCACGCTGAGCGTGGACGGAGAGAACCTGGTTGCCACATGGGATCCACAGCCCGATGGCATCGTAGAAATTCTTGGTCGGGAGGATGGTGACTCCACGTTGGCCCATGTCGCCGAAGGGAATGCTGCAGAAGGACGATTGACACTTCCGCTTTCATCGGGGGCACTGCCCTGTTCGGTAGCGTTTACGGCACGTTTGACGCGCGCCACGACGGCCGTCACGACGGTCGACGTTGCCATTGCGGAGCCATTTGCCTTTGAGAGGCGCGCCCTGCCAGCACCGCAGAATATTCGCGCCATCCGCAATCAGCAAGGCACCACCGTAGTGTCGTGGGATATCGTAGCGAACCCAGCAATTCGAGCTTATGCTGTGGATCAGGTGCTTGGGGGCGTGCGGTCAACACTATACGTGATCGGACCGGACGCCACATCGGCTACCGTCCACGTGGCCAATAGTGATGCCACTATCGAGATGACCGCTCTCGGCGCCAACAATACGGCTGGTTGTCCGGCACCGGCTGTTCCCATCGTTACGTCTGTTGCCGAGGTTTCCGAGGGAACACTCGACGTATGGCCATTGCCAGCGACGGACGTCGTGCGGCTTGCCGCTGGTACTGTGCCGATTCGCGCATGGAAGGTGATGGACAATCACGGACGCGTTCTGCTATCCAACACGGTTGGTGATGCCCATAGCGTAGCAATTGCTGTAGGTGAGCTACCAGCTGGACTATATACCGTGGTGGTAACCACCACGGAAGGCAATGTCGTTCGGTCACTGCCAGTACTTCGATGACGTATCGTGGGCGGCGTCTGCCCAAGACGTAGGAGAAACCACTCACAATTGGTGGCACCATTGTGCCATCACTGCGTAGAAAGCGTACCATGAAGTACTTCCTATTGGTAGCCCTCGTCGTGTGGTCCGTTGGTTGGGCCAGCGCTGGCGAACCGCGATGGATCCGCATCGGTACGCTGCCGGCACCCACCGACGGCCCCGCCAGTGCCATGCTGTCGAATGGCGACGTTCTTGTTGCCGGCGGCCTGGTGGCTGGGGTGCCCACGGCGGCTGGTCTTATCGTTGACGGGCGTACTGGAAGTCTGCGTGCCATTCCCGCCATGGCTCAGGCCCGAGCCAACCACGTGGTTGTTGCGCCGGGGGCACTGGCACTATCACAGATCGTGGCCGCGGGAGGGGGGCGAATCGTTGAACGATTTGACTATGACGCTCAAGCGCAAACAGGTAGATGGGTGACGGTTGGACAGCTTGCGGTGGCCGTCGATGGGGCGTCGGCAACAGCCGACGGCTCTGGTTCCGTCATACTTACTGGCGGCGTCGATGTTGCGTCCACTCCACAAGGGCAAGCCGTTCGCATCAGCCCAGCGGCGAGCGCTATTGTGCCCCTTGGCCCTCTCGCCACTCCACGGCGCCGGCACTCGACGTTGACCTATGTCAATGACCGCGGACAGACGTCCGTGCTGACCTGCGGTGGTGAGCCAACGCCCCCAACCACCACGACAGAACTGCTGTTGGGGTCCGCTTGGGACGACCGCACCAATCCCCCCCGCGTGTGGCGCATTGACGCCGCAGCCATTACTGATGCATCCAGAACCGCACGTGTGACGGGCGGATCGGACGCCACGGGCACGCCCATGGCCACCTGCGAATGGTACGATGCAAAGTCGGGATGGCGCCCGGCTCCCCGTATGTCCGTTGCGCGCTCCGCCCATGCCATCGCGCTCTGTGCAGGCCCTTCCGACACAGCCAATGCCATCCTTGTGGTAGGGGGCCGTGGCGCCACGGGGCCCACCAACACCGTGGAGCTCTTTGTGGGGCCATCGGCGAGTGACCCCCAGGGACAATGGACGTCCATGCCCGCCACCACCGTGGCAGCATCACATCGTGCCATCAGCATGACGGCTTCCAACGTGCCCGTCGTTAGTGGTGGCAGGACGGCCAGTGGAGCCACGGACGTCGTTGAAAGCTATCAGCCGCTTCGCAGTGCCAACGTTCAGTTTCCGGCCACGGAGGTTGGTGCTACCGCCGATAGTATCGTGGTTGTGGTGGAGAATACATGGGTGCTGCCTGTGCGTATCCTTCGTGCAGCCGTCGTAGGGACGGCCGAATTCGTGGTTCCCGAAGCACCTATCTCCGTACTCCTGGGGCCAGGTTCAACGCATCGGTATACTGTGTACTTCCGTCCTGCGCTGGAAGGGCCACGAGAGGGTCGCCTTGTGGTAGACATGGGATTGGTCGCGGATACCATTCAGCTCTCCGGGCGCGGCGTACAGAGTACGCTCCGCCTGTTGACGTCGGCGGTTGACATGGGCACCATCCTGGTAGCCAGCAGCGCCGACACGTGCTTGCCTCTGTTGGTCAACGGTGGAACGGATACGGCGCGCATTGACAGCATCACGGTGCCATTGCCGTTTACGGTTGTCCAACCGGTGGGACGTGCTACGGTTCCCCCTGGCGACACTCTGCGCGTTTGCCTTCGCTACAGCCCTATGCAACGTGGAAGCAATGCCGAGGCCGTGGAGCTCTCCGTGGGCAATCGCCTCTTCCCTGTAGCCATAACAGGGAGAGCACAACGCCGCTATGCCAGCATTTCTGGGCCGAGCACATGCGACACGATCAATGCCCGTCCCGGAAGTACCATCACCCTATCTGCTGTTGCCAACAACACCAGCGATGTTGCCGTGCGGGTAACGGACGTGCACGTGCGCAGCGCAATTCCAGGTACCGTACGCCTGGCCAATCCTGCACTGGTGCCGTTCACGTTGGCACCAGGGCAATCCGTTGTCGTGGATGTTGCCATGACGGTCGTGCGGGAGCAGCGAGAAATTGTCGTGGTTACGCTGGTAGATGATGGAGACAGTACGGCAGCGGCGGAGCTCTGCGTAGTGCCACGGTCGCGAACGCCAGTTCTGGATGGTAATGGCATCAGCCTTGGCGTGGTTTGTCCGGGTGATTCCATCAGCCGCCAGCTCGTTCTCAAGAACGATGGTTCCACGGAGTCCTTCACGTTGGACTCCATTGTTGTGGACGGCATAGCGGGGGCGGCAACAACCATCTTGCCATTGACCATTGCGCCACGCTCCGCAGCGCGTATAGACCTAGGCTTTCGGGTTGGTAGCCAGCTCGGGACTGCTGGTGTAACGGTATATGGATCGTTTGGCACCCTGCGCATCGATGTGCTGGCTAGCCTTGCCGATGCTGTTGCCGTGCGCCATGGAGATGCGGCTGTTGCTCCGGGGTTCGAAGGGACGCAGGACGTTCGTGCGGAGGCCGGACAGGGTGGGACACTATCGTACCATATCCGCTATCCCGCTGGCCTGCTGTTGCCGCGAGCACTTCTGGAGGCAGCATTGCCGCTGGATCCAACAAGCGCCATCACTGTGGTGGAGCCCGGCTTGGCCGCGGTGACGATTATTGTGCCAGGGCCCCCTGCCGCAGGAACGATTGTTGGACGCATCGTGTGGGAAGGACTTCGCGGTGACGACACCGTGGCAACAGTGGCGACGGTATCCCCGGAGGGAACGTGCGTGCTGCCAGATACTGCCACCATTGTCGTGTCGGCATCCTGCGCACCTGGCGGACGGGTTCGTATGGGAGCGTCGATGGACGTCCTAGTGGCACCACAACCGGTTCCCATGGAGGGAAACATCAGCATCGTTGGTGGTCCAGCAGCGTGGCTACGTATCGTCTCCATGACGGGTACCACCATGACGACTATGGCGCAGCCACCGAACACTACCACGGTTGATTGTTCCACTTGGCCTGCGGGCCTGTATACGATCGTCTGCGGAAGAGCGGACGGAGCAGTTTCAACGACGGCATTCCTGGTAGCACCATGAAGACATTGTTT
>JALOMA010000173.1 GCA_025455735.1 Candidatus Kapaibacterium sp. | reverse complement strand
GCCACTGGCGGAAGAACTCCTGCGCCGTTTCGGTGTGGATGGGGTTGGACGTACGGTCGTAGATATCGAAGGCAATACCAACGCCAGCAAGGGCACGGCTATTTGCCTCGTGATAGCGGTCGATGAGCTCGCGTGGTGTAACGCCTTCCTTTTCGGCGGCAATGGTAATGGCTACGCCGTGTTCATCGGACCCGCAGACGTACAGTGTGTCGCGGCCACGAAGTCTACAATAGCGTGCATAGATGTCGGCAGGCAGCGTACTGCCCACCACGTTGCCCAAGTGCGTGATGCCACTGGCATACGGAAGGGCCGAAGTGATGAGATATCGTTTCACGGCGCAAATTACCACACGGCCGTCAACAGACGGGTGGCGTTTACTCGTACAAGACGATGTCGCCAGCGATTCGGCGCGCAATCGTCGTGTCCATAAGACGCCGTATCAGTGCCAGCGAAAACTCGAAAGCCGTTCCGGCACCCCGGCTGGTGATGACCTGACCGTCTTCCACCACGCGGTCGAAGGAAAAGGTGTAGGCGTCCAGAACATGCTGTACGGACGGGTGACCTGTAACGGTAGCCGAAGATGGAAGCAGCTGCCAGTCGTGGAGGATGGTTGGGGCCGCACAGATGGCGGCCGTCAGACGTCCAGCCGCTCTGTGGCGGCGCACCATGGACTCCAGCTGGCCATTGGCGGCAAGGTTGGACACCCCTTGAGCGCCACCCGGCAGGATAATGGCGTCGAAATTCGTGTCGTCCTCGAGGTCCTCGAGAACAACATCCGGAATGATGCGCACGCCGCGTGAACAGGTAACGATATCGGCATCTCCCGCCAAGGTGACGCCAACGCCGGCACGGCGCAGCATGTCCACAATGATGACGGCTTCCATTTCCTCACTGCCATTGGCAATGGGTACAAGTACATTCATGGATTAGGGATTGGAATGGGTAGGCTGCTGCATGGGTTGTTCACCGCGCAGCTCGGGACGTCGGATCTGGCCACCCTGATGGCCTACATTGATGGCCATAACGCACGCAATGGATGCTGCTACAAGCCACATGCCAAGAAGGAACGAACCGGACTTCTGTTCGCCAATGACAGGAATCAGCAACAGGCCGCTGATGATTGCCGTTCCCACCATGATATTGCGCAAACGTTCGCCGCCTTCTTCATGAGCTTCCAGCACAGGCTCGGACACACCTACAACGTGTTCTACGGCATGTTCGGCCTCGTCGCCGGTGATGGTAGCTGGAATCACGGCCAACCCCATCACCGTATAGATGATCAACCCGGCCCGCTTCAGGGCATCGTTCCGCCGCATCATGCCAACAACCACCAGCATCAGGCCGATGGCCGTGCCAATGATGGGCAGATGATTCACGAGCATGTGGGCCTGTACTGGATGCATGACTATTCCCATTCAATGGTGGCAGGGGGCTTTGACGAAATGTCGTAGACCACGCGGTTGATACCGCGGACTTCATTGATGATGCGGTTGCTGATGCGTGCGAGTACATCGTAGGGCATGTGGAACCAGTCCGCCGTCATGCCATCCGTACTGGTGACGGCGCGAAGCGCACAGACGTACTCATAGGTGCGCTCATCGCCCATGACGCCCACAGTCTGCACCGGCAGCAGGACGGCAAATGCCTGCCAGATATCGCGGTATAGGCCAGCGGTATGGATTTCTTCAAGGTAGATCTCGTCGGCCTCCCGCAGGATGTCCAAACGGTCCTTGCTGACGGCTCCCGGCACACGAATGGCCAATCCAGGACCCGGGAAGGGATGCCGTTCGATGAACCACTCCGGAATGCCCAGCATTCGGCCCACGGCACGTACTTCATCCTTGAAGAGTTCGCGGAAGGGCTCGATCAACGCCAGGTTCATGCGCTCCGGCAGTCCACCAACGTTATGGTGCGTTTTGATGGTGGCACTGGGCCCCTTGATGCTCACGCTTTCGATGACGTCCGGATAGAGGGTACCCTGGGCAAGGAACCGTGCGTCGGAGAACTTTTTGGCTTCCACTTCGAAGAGTTCGATGAAGGCACCACCGATGAGCTTGCGCTTGCGCTCCGGGTCCGTAACGCCATCCAGATATCCCATGAAGAGATCCGTGCCATCGACGAGGTCCACGGACATCGAGAAGTGCTCCTTGAACATCTCCACGATGCGCTGCGATTCATTCTTGCGCATCAGGCCATTGTCAATGTGGATGCAGTGAACACGGTCGCCGATGGCCTTATGCAGCAGGACGGCAGCCACGGTGGAGTCCACGCCGCCGCTGAGCGCACAGATGACGCTACCTGATTCGCCTACGGTAGCGCGGATGTCTGCAATGGCGGCATCGATAAACGACGCAGCATTCCACGTTGGGGAGCAACCACAGATACCGATGACGAAGTTGCGGAGAATGGTGACGCCATCCGTACTGTGGTGTACTTCGGGATGAAACTGGACACCCCAGATCCGACGCTGGCTGTTGCGGATGGCACAGATGCCGGCATTCTCCGTATGGGCAAGACGCTCGAAGTGCGGAGGGATGGCCGTCAGGTGGTCACCATGACTCATCCATACCTGGGTACCCGTTGTGATGCCCGCAAAGATGTCGGACGTATCATCGATGTCCAGCATGGCCCGGCCGAACTCGCGCCGCGCTGCTTTGTCCACCTGGCCACCAAGCTGGTGGGCAATCAGCTGCAGACCATAGCAGATTCCCAGAATGGGGATGCCAAGGGCGAAGACGTCGAACGACGGAATCGGGGCGCCTTCGGCATAGACGCTCGATGGACCACCCGACAGGATGATGCCCTTCGGTTGGAGCGCTACCAGCGCTTCGTTGCTGATGGAATAGGGGTGGATTTCGGCATAGACCCCGGCTTCGCGCACCTTGCGGGCAATCAGTTGGGTGTATTGGGAGCCAAAATCAAGGATGATGATACGTTCTGCATGCGTCATGGCACGAAACTACGGAATGCCGCTCAGGGAAGCGGAATGTGCCACGCAAGATCCAGCCGCACCGTAGCCGCCGCCACGCTGGGAAGAGTGCGCTGGATGTAGCGGTCCGTGAGCGTATGCCGAAGCATCACTCGCATCGACAGGTCTCCATACTGCGTGTCCATCAGGCCAATGTCAACCCCCACCCGTACATCGGCCACAATGCGCATGGTGGTGCCTACATCCGTTCTGGTGAACGGCACCGTTGCGCCAGCAACGGTGGCCGTGGACCGTTCGGCGAGCGGTATGGAGGCCGAGCCCCCTATCAGAACATTGCCAATGAGAAGATGGACGGCAGCCTGGGCATAGTCGGCTGTGGTTCGAACGGACGATTCTTCGGGACTGTCCGCCGTGATGCGCGTGGACACGGCAGACCACGCACCTTCGGCTTCCAAGCGCACCAATCGGCCCCACAATGCCGGCGTGCGGAAGCGAATTCCAACGTCTGGACGTTCCGCTATCCCCAGGGCCGATGCAAACGGCTCATCAGGGGCCGACGTCTGATAGGACGACGCCCAGCCAAGCCATGGTGCCACGGACCACGACGGCGTGCCAGCATGGCAGGGTACCATACCGGACAACAGCACCACGGCTAGGAGACTACCACTCTTCAACATAGTCGAGGTCCTGTCCGTAGGTCTCGCGTAATGCCAACCAACCCAAGACACCGATAACGATGGTCACGCCACCGACAACAGCCGCCGCGTAGAGCAGATTTTCGGCTTGTTGATTGCGGAGCGTGTTGAACAACCACAGGGCCGGCACCAGCGATCCACGTACCACGTTGGGTACCGTGGTTGCAGCGGTAGCACGCAGGTTGGTGCCAAACTGCTCAGCGGCCGTCGTAACGAAGACAGCCCAGTAGCCAACGCAGCCACCCAGGACGCCACACATGACGTACGTTAGTGTTGCCGACTTATCGGGCGTTGCCAGATACCACGTTATGGCAGCGGCAGTCAGAACAAGAAACAACAGGATAGCCTTCTTTCGGCTTCGCAACGCCTGGCTGGCAAGACCACTCAGAAGATCGCCAGCGGCAAGACCTACGTAGGCCCACATGACGGCCGTACCTGCGGACACGGTGCCGTCCCCTCCCGATGCCACGGTAAACTCCGGTGCAAAGGCCACCAGGATGCCGATAACGTACCAGATGGGCACACCCACGGCAATGGACGCCAGATACCGTATGATGCGTTTCCCCGTAAACAGCATGAGCATGTTCCCGCGACTGATGTTATTGCGGCCTTCAGCAGCCTTGAACATGGTGCTTTCGCCAATGCTTACCCGAAGGAGCAAGAGAAGCAGACCCAGCACGCCCCCAATGATATAGGCCGTCTTCCAGGACGTGAGCTCGTGTACGGCATAGGCCCCAACAGCGCCAAGAATACCCAACGAGGCAACCACCGTGGTTCCATAACCGCGACTATGTTTGGGCATGATTTCGGACACAAGTGTGATGGCCACACCAAGTTCCCCTGCCAAGCCGATACCGGAAAGAAAGCGTGCCAAGGCATACATCTCCACCGTGGTTACAAAGGCGTTGGCGATGTTCATCACGGAGTACAAGAGAATGGAACCCAGCAGAATGCTCAGCCGACCCTTGCGGTCCGCCATGATGCCAAAGATCATGCCACCCAGGAGCATACCTACCATTTGTGCGTTCAGAATGAAACTGGACGCATCGATCATGCCTTCCGGCGTGACGCCGATATCCAGCAACGACTCCCGGCGCACGATGTGGAAGAGGATGAGGTCGTAGATGTCAACGAAATAACCCAGGCCACACACGAGAACGGTGAGCCACACGCCGGCCGTGCCGGTAGATGAACGTTGTACCATGCCTCAAATCTACAACCGAATGAACCTGCTGGCCTACGGAAGGTGATGGCGGGAAAATCCCTGCGGCAACAAGTCCGCCAGGGATAGGCGCACTGCCTTACCCTCTACGGTAGTGCAAAGCACGTCCATGTCAGGGTTGACTTCGGCAAGCACCTGCCGGCAGGCACCACAGGGTGTGATGGGTTCCGGTGTGTCCGCCACCAGCACACAGACGGTGATATCCCTACATCCAGCTGCCGTGGCCGCTGTAACGGCAGCCCGCTCCGCACACTGGGTGAGTCCATACGATGCATTCTCGACGTTACAACCTACGTGTATTCCGCCACGTGCGTCGATGAGTGCAGCACCCACCAGGAACTGCGAGTATGGCGCATAGGCGCGGTGGCGTACGTCCCGTGCTGCTCCAAGGGCCCGTGCCTCAACGTCTGAATGTGTCATGGTATAGACCTTGTGTTATTCCTCCTGACGTTCTCGACTACCGCACAATCACCAGCGGCAGCACCTGCATGCCATGGTCACCGTCGAGCACCACCATGTACGTGCCCGCTGGCAGCGGTGCATCGCCCGTACCGATCGTC
>JALOMA010000172.1 GCA_025455735.1 Candidatus Kapaibacterium sp. | reverse complement strand
GGTTTTCTTGTACAGAACTGTCGCTCCATTCGAGAGTGTCAGCTTGACAGCGTCGATTTCCTTGATGTTCTCTTTTGATGCTATTTTCCCAGGAGCCGGTGTGGATGCGAGCAGCTGTTTTTCCACGGCTTGATCTACATAGGCAGCAATTGTCTTACTTTCTACTGCTTTCAAAAGATTGGAAACCTCCTCTTCAGTTGGAATCGTGTAGCCACCACCTTCTGGTATTGACAACATCACGACACGGTTGTTTGGAGCAATTTCATCGGCTAGAACTTTTTTGAGTTCTTCCGTTGTAATCGTCGGCATCATACTGCGGAAGATGGCTAATTCGACTTCGATACCTGGCACGCTTTCGCCAGTCAGGAAGTGTCGAACCAATTCCTGGGCGAAGGGTTGCGACTCCGACTTGTCCCGCTCGTTGTACGCCTGTTCCATATTAGACAGCACGCTTTGTTTTGCCCGTTCCAACTCTCCCGCTGTAAAGCCGTGACGTTCAGCACGATAAAGCTCTGTCATCATAGCGGAGAGGCTCCGCAAAACGTTCTTATCCGCCGGCGCGCTACTGGCGATGACTGCACCTGTTTCACGGACAATGTTCCCGTATTGAAGCGCAGAATAGAGAAATGGTGGGTTTGGTTTACGTGAAATCTCTTGGGTTCGCAAGGCGAGCATCGTTGAGATCAACTGGTGGGCGATGGCAAGGCGAATCCCTTCGTACGTAGCAGTAGAGAAGGGGCGTCGCTTCCAAATCACGTCGATCGAAGCAGTTGGTATCTCCTTTTCCTTGACGATGGAAATGAGCGTACGCTCATGGTACGGTAACGGCATGGAGGGCCGTTCCTTCTTTGGATATGTTGTACTGCCCTCCACTGTGAATGTCCGCTTGATCCGCTCAACCATTGCTGTGGGGTCCATATCACCGACGACAACAATGGCCATGCTCTCGGGACGGTACCACGTGTGATAGAATCGCCGGAGATTCTCTGTTGGGCAACGAAGAAGCACTCCAGTGTCACCTATCGGACGCCGATCTGCGTATGGTGACTGGTGATAGAGGACTGGTCTGTGCAAGTCGAACACACGTTCTTGTGCGTTGCTTCGAAGCCTCCACTCTTCAACAACGACACCGCGTTCGTCATTGATGTCTTTATCGGCATAGTTCACAAAACGCGACCAATCCCGCAGGACATTCAATCCTGTTTCCAAGTTGTTCGGTTTGTCCGTTGGTATCGTGAGCAGATACACTGTCTCATCCTGATTCGTGTAGGCGTTGAGATCAGCTCCGAAACGAATGCCTGTAGACTCAAGAAAGCTCACCAATTGCTGCTTTGGGAAGCTCTTTGTTCCATTGAAGGCCATATGCTCGCAAAAGTGCGCCAGCCCTCGTTGGTCTTCATCTTCAAGAACGGAGCCGACATTGACCGCCAACATCATCTCGACGCGATTTGCTGGTTTGTCGTTCTTCAGAACAAAGTACTTCATGCCGTTGGGAAGCGTACCACTGTACACTTTTGGATTCATCGGCACAGGTAACGTGAGGTTCGACGGAACGGTCTGCGCGTTGGTATAGACCGGCAGCATTCCTATGAAGACAATCGCAATACGAAGGCAAATAGCCAGCAGACTCATACTAGTCCTTGGTGAAGAGGTTAACATTAGCCCTAGCAGAAGGCTGGGCAGCAATTGCTGTGGTACGTTAATTCAATCTACCGATTTGCCTTCCTGCTTGTTGCGCATCATCGAGTACGTTGGCCGTTTTCGCAACTCTTGCACATTGATAGCGCGTGATTCTCTCCCATTACATGATGTGGCCTCCGTGAAAGAGCCATCTGCACATTCGCAACGTCCTGGCACAAAGAAAGCGGGCCAGCACGTCTACAGTGCTGGCCCGCTTAGTCTGTTGCCGTTTTTGATCGTCGTTACGTTAGTTCGCCTCGGGCTTCAGAACAATCTTTGCCACATTGGGCGAAGTCAGATACTTCTTTGCGGCATCACGAACTGCTTCTGGCGTTAGATCTTTGATGAACGCATCACGTAGATACACGTTCGCATAGGGCTCGCCATCGAGATTGAACTGGCGCATGACGTTGAGCCAGAAAGCATTGCGCTTCATCCCGACTTCGCGTTCCTTCACCTGAATTTCTTTTACCTTATCGATGTAGGACTTTTCTACGAGATTGTTCTTCACGTAGTCCAGTTCAGCATTCACTGCAGTAACAAGCTCGTCAACACGTGTAGGATCGCAGCCAAAGAAAATCGTAACGGCGAATTCTTCCTTCGGACGCTTTTCCATCTGTGGTTGAACAGCTACGAAATAAACGCCGCCCTTCTCTTCGCGAAGTTGTTCCCGCAGACGAATGCTCAAGACTTCGCACAGTGCGATGAGATCGTAACGGTCCTTTGGCGTGTACTTCATTGGGCCATGGGTAAGCATTACGACCGTGGACTTCTTTTCGGTTCCTCGGTAGATCGTGCGATCCACCTTGCCTTCAACAGTTCTTGATCCGTTGTCCTTGTATTGTTCGCGCGTAGGCTGGCCAGGAATGGAGGCAAGGTACTGCTTCAGGTACGCTTCCAATGTGTCGGCATTGATGTTGCCAACGAAGTAGTAGGTAAAATCTGCTGGATTGGCGAATCGCTGCTTATAGAATTCAAAGGCCTTATCCAGGTTCATTGCGTCGATATCCTTGGCACTTAGTGGTTTCGTGCGAGGATGATAACTGCTTAGGATGGATACGATTGAGTCCTGGAACACAGCTTCTGGATTTTTATCCTTGTTTTCCAATTGTGACCGGACTTTTTGCATCATTGATGCAAATGCATCCTTATCCTTGCGCGGCGCTGTAAAGTACAAGTGCAGGAGCTCAAAGAAGGTCTTGAAGTCTTTTGGCGTCGACTGGCCCGAGAATCCTTCGGAGTCGTCGGCAATCACAGGGGAAATACCAAGATTCTTTCCAGCAAGCATCTTTGAGAGACTGCTAGCATCGATATCGGCGATGCCGCCTTCATCGACTATCTGTGCTGCCATACGAGCATTATTCAGATTGTCGAGCTCGGCATAATTGCTACCACCCCATGACGTCGCGGAGAACAATATTTCGTCGTTCTTAAAGTCAGTTATCTTGTAGAATACAACAGCACCGTTGGAGAGCGTAAGTTTAACTGCGTCGATGTCCTTGATGGTCTCCTTCGATGTGATCGTTCCTGGCGTGGGCGCCTTTGCAACCAATGGTTTGTCCACTACCTGATCGACATACGGCTCGATATTCTTTCCTTCAACAGCCTTAAGCAGGTTCAACACGTCATTTTCTGATGGTATGGAATAGCCACCATCTTCCGGCAACGACAACATGACAACGCGATTCTTAGGCTGGATATGCTCAGCAAGAATGTCCTTCAGTTCGTTCGTTGTGAACGTTGGCAGCATGCTTTTATAGATAGCAAACTCACCTTCGATCCCTGGCACCCCTTCGTCCGTCAGGAAGTGCCGAACGAGCTCTTGAGCGAACTGGCTGGATTCTGATTTATCGCGCTCGTTGTAATACTTCTCCATGTTCGCCTGGACTGCCTGCTTGGCGCGTTCCAATTCACCAGGGGTAAATCCATGGCGTGCAGCGCGGAGCAGCTCGGTATAGGTCACGGAGAGGCTTCGCATGATGTTTTTATCGGCAGAGACCGTAAATGTTGCCATGGCACCTGCTTCACGCGTAAGACCACTGAGCCCAGCACTGGCAAACAGAAACGGCGGATTGGGCTTGCGCGAGAGATCCTGCGTGCGTTGACCCAGCATTGCTGCAATCAACTGGTGGGCAATTGACGCGCGGAATCCAGCATATGTAGCCGTTGAATATGGCTTATGCTTCCACATGATTTGAGCGGAAGCATTGGGCAGTTCTTTATCCGTTACAACAGACACCAGTGTTTGGTCGTGCGGGGGCAGTGGCAGGGATGGCCTCTCCTTGGCTGCATATTGTTTGCTACCCTCAATAGTGAACGACTTCTTGATGCGCTCCACTATTTCTTTGGGGTCAATGTCGCCGACTACGATAACGGCCATGCGCTCTGGGCGATACCATGTATGATAGAATCGACGAAGGTTCTCCGGGGGGCAACGCAATAGTACGTTCGTATCACCGATAATATCGCGTTGGGCATACTTCGAGTTGTAGAACAACACTTTCCGATGCTTTTCGAATACTCGGTCTTGAGCACCCTTCCCAAGGCGCCACTCTTCCATGATGACACCACGTTCGTCGTTGATGTCCTTGTCGGTGAAGTTCACATTGCGGGCCCAATCTCGAAGAACGTCGAGTCCCTTTTCAACATTTGTTGGCTTGTCCATCGGTACGGTCAGCATGTAGACCGTCTCGTCTTGATTCGTGTAGGCGTTCAAGTCAGCGCCGAATCGAATCCCCGTGGATTCAAGAAAGCTCACCAGTTGTTGCTTTGGAAAGCTCTTTGTTCCATTGAATGCCATGTGTTCGCAGAAGTGGGCCAAACCATTCTGATCGTCATCTTCCAGAACAGCACCGGCATTGACCGCCAGCATCATCTCGACGCGATTGGCTGGTTTGCCGTTCTTCAGAACGAAATACTTCATCCCATTGGGCAACGTACCCGTGAGAATAGCAGGATTCATCGGAACCCGTGTATTCAAATTGGATGGTACCGCTTGCCCCCAAAGGACGATCGGTAGAAGAATGGCAGTCAGAACAGCGGTCATTCGCCGCAGAACCGATAGACCCATACGTAACCTCGGTATGATGTGGAACAGCCGTGACGCACGCAGGCGCCACGGCAGGAGTTGGTGGTAGGTGACAAATCTACCGAAAGGGTTGCGCATGAACGAATTCTATCGCCCAGGAACCACTCCCTCATTGACGGCGGCGCAGGCCTCTTCCAGGATGGAGTCCAGCCCACCCATGGTGTCGTTCGGTTCGATTCCCAGCATGTAGCTGAGCTTGTGCATGGTTTCGGATGTAGTCCTAGCCTCCAGAAGCGCCTTCAGACCATCGGTTCCGTGTGTCCTCCGTACCATATCACAGAGGGCGGCTCCAAGAACGTAAACGTCATTCTGTTCCACGTTGTTCTCCGTGAACAGCGATGTAAACGATGGCACGGTGCCGTGGCGCTTGTCGCGATAGTCCAACACCAATGTACTGTAGGGTATTCCAAGGCTTCCACCAAACAGGGTAGCCACGCCTTCGCGAACGACGGGATGTGCAGCATCATACTTGCGGAGCACAAGGTGTACCAGTTCATGAGCATATCCTACATCACCATTGCCAACAACAATCATGTTGGAAAGGGGCCATGCCAACCCTTGTGGCGGCATGGCAAAGTACTCCAAACCAAGGATGGCACACAGTTCGTCCCGCGTTCTTGCAACCACATAGGTGATTTCTTCCGGTACGTCCACATGGAAACTGTCAGCAATGGTTCGCACAAAGCGCGCAGCGTTGCGCAT
>JALOMA010000171.1 GCA_025455735.1 Candidatus Kapaibacterium sp. | reverse complement strand
ATGGCCTTCCCTTTGGTATGGGTTGACGTGTCGGCTGCCAACGTTGGATGACGATGGAGGAGTGTTCGTGCGAGCTCAATTCCAGCACGAAAGGGGGCCACGGTATCCGTCATTGCAAGAGAATACCCCGATAACATCTGATGAGCCCAGCGCCCTGCGGGGACGGAATAGCGAGCATCTCGAAGGACAACACCGTATCGAGCCATGCGATGCACGAGAACACTGTCGCCCGCCCATGCTGGCCCCCCTACGACCGAGAAGGGCTGAGTACTACCCACGCCAATGTTTGCAAGACCGAGCTCGCCGCTCAAACCTGTGATGGCATAACAGCGCAGTGCCGTGAGCGTGGGAATATTGGGCGATGTAGCATACCACGAAAGTCCGGTTTGCTCCCACGTCATCGTGCGGTTCCATCGTTTTACCTTGATCACCGTTAGAGAGCACCGGCGTGGTCTGCCTTCAGCATCGGGCTCCAACCAGCCTTCACCGTTGGTCATGGTGGCGATTTCGCCAAGGGTCATGCCATGGACGTAGGGAATGGGAATTCTACCGATAAAGCTGCGCAAAGAATCGTCAATAATGGCGCCATCGACGATGGTACCACCCCAAGGATTGGGCCTGTCCAGAATGATAACTGCGGTGCCAGTGCGGGCGCACGTTTCCATGACTTCAATCATTGTGCTGACGTATGTGTACGATCGAACTCCGATATCCTGGAGATCGATGATGACGGCATCGACGTCGTTGACGAGCTCTTCGCTGGGCCTCCGTCGTGCACCGTACAAGGAGATTGCTGGGCGGCCCTCGATAGAGTCATCATCGACGGCAATTCCGGCCTGTACCGTTCCGTAGTAGCCATGCTCTGGCGTGAGAAATCTCTTGACGTGGACTCCTGGTAGTCCGATCAGCGCTTTCGCTGTTGAAACTCCCCTGGTGGTTCGAGCTGCTGCATGAGTTACTACGGCAACGCTCTTTCCTTGGAGCATGGCCCCTTTCGTATCAAGAAGATTGTCAATTCCCGTTTTTACGTCCCCAGCAGTAAGGGGCATGGTGACAAGAAGCAGGAACAAGGTCCGAAGGACGAACATCATTGCCGATTCCGGGGATGGAAAAGAGTATGCACCTCGTGAACATAAGATCGGTCGACGTGGGTGTAGATCTGGGTAGTGGCGATATCGGCGTGTCCAAGCATGTCTTGAACGGCACGAAGATCGGCGCCACCTTCCAGGAGGTGGGTTGCAAATGAATGTCGGAACATATGAGGATGAACATGGACGTCCAGTCCAGCACGTCGTGCAGCGTCCGTGACAACGTTCCAAACAGCCATACGCGAGAGGGCCTTTCCACGAATACTGAGAAAGAGCACATCTGCAGTTTCGGCCGTGCGAACAAAGCGTGCCCGTGCCTCGCTCATGTAAGTTTCAATCCAACGTATTGCAGCGCCTCCGATTGGTACGATGCGTTCTTTGGAGCCTTTGCCGATGATACGGAGCACCTTCGTTTCAACATGCACATCGCTTCGACGCAAGCCAATGACCTCGCTAACGCGAAGGCCACTTCCATACATCGTTTCGAGCATGGCCTTATTTCTGACCTCTGCAGCAGAGATTGTGGGCATGCTGTCAAGGAGTGAGGCCATTTGCTCTGCGGACAAAGCCTCAGGCAAAGTACGCCCACCTTTGGGAACGTCAAGTGCGTCGACGAACGACGTGGATGCCAAGCCAGTACCGTTCAGAAACGTGTACAGATGTTTGATGCTTGCCAGATACCGCGCCCGGGTTGATGACGCCAGTCCCAACGCATGAAGTGAGTCGAAGAACATGCGTGCCTGCGCAGTTTCCACATCAGCAAACGATGTGATGCCGAAGCTCTGGCAATGCAAACCGAACTGTTCGCAGTCATGGCGGTATGCGTCGATAGTGAGATCGGCTAGCCCGCGCTCGAGGCGCAAGTAGGTCACGAATCGCTTGAGATCGCGATCCATGACTGGCGCAAGAGGGCACGTCATGGTTCAGGCGTGTCTGTGGTTTCCGATACCTCTTTATACCGCACGCGTTGGTGACTAGAGCCAAGAAGATTTCTCACAAAGCTCTCCTGGATTACAGCCAGTTCCTGTGTCGTCAGCGGTGCTTCGGATAGCTGTCCATCCTTCAGTCTATCCATGACAATGCGCTCTACAGCCTCTTCCAGTTCTTCACGCGATGATGTGTCGACGAGTCGCGACAATGCCTCCGAAGCGTCAGCCAACATAACGATCGCAGTTTCCCTAGAGTCAGGTTTGGGCCCTGGGTAACGATAGTCCTGTTCATCGACGACAGTCTCTTTCAGGAGCGTTTCGTCTAGGGCTTTCGCGTAGAAATGTTTGATAAGAATTGTTCCATGGTGCATCGGGATAAACTTCCAGATGCGTTCAGGAAGCCCCGATCGTTTTGCAAGATCAATACCATCCTGCACATGTTGCCGAATAATGGCCGCACTTCGCTTCGGGGGCAATTTGTCGTGCTTGTTATCAATGTCTATTTGATTTTCAACGAAATACTCTGCCTTTTCAAGTTTGCCAACATCATGAAACAGCGCCCCAACCTTGGCCAGGAGAGCATTTGCTCCGATGGCCGCAGCTGCTGCCTCTGCGAGGCGGGCAACAGCCAGCGTATGCTGATACGATCCTGGCGCATGTTCAGCGAGTTCGGTCAGCAATGGGTGCGATAGGTTGTCATACTCTTCCAACCGCAAATCAGTAGCCACATTGGCGAACCGCTCCATGAGGATGATTATTGCAAAGGTTGCCAATGGTGAAACAACAGCATTGACGGAGCCAACGACGAGTTTGGGCCAAATGCGTTCAATTGCAGTGGCACGCTCCAAGTCTATGCCGAGTATGCCAACAAGCATGCCCAAAAGAATGGCAAGGATGCTTGTAAATATCTGCGTGCGACTTTGCAGGGTGTTCGTGGAATATGCTGCTAACGTGCCGGAAACCAGTAGCACAAGGCCAGAGCCGTAATCGTTGCCACGGACGCCTGAAACAACAAGGGCCAATACCACTGTGGTCACGAAGGCCGTACGAGCCTCGAACAGAACACTTACCAACATGGACAATGCCGGCAACAGAATTGCATATTCCAAAGGGATTTCGGTTGGCAGCGAAACCGACGCCCATGCCATGGCAGCAGTTGCGACAGGCAGAGACAACAAGCTGGCGAGCTGCGTGTTTGACTCGAAGCTCGGTCTGCGAAGCAAAGCCAGATAGAGGACTAACATCGTGACGATCATGGCCGCATGCGTCAGAGAACCGACGACCACAAACGGGCTGAACTGACTGTCGCTCCGCAAGTATTGAGCGTCCCGGTATGATGCCAATCGCGCCAACGACACCTCCGTCACGCGGTCTCCCTTCCGCACGATGACGTCGCCAGCACGAACAATGTCAATCGTCCGTGGAACGCTCATCGCAGCGGTTTGCCGCATTTGTTCAGTTGCCTTGCTGTCCATCGAGAGACTGGGAACCGCACACCATTTCAGAACATCGGCGGCCAACGACTGGGAGCTTGCTTGCGTCAAACCAATGCGCGCATCCAGCATCAAGGCAATACGAAGCGTGTCGGACACGTCGTCGATGGCAACAACGCGCTCGGTGGTGTTGTCCAAACGTACAATCACCGTTGTGCCAGCAAGCTGGCCCAACCCAACGCTGACAATTCCTGAGCTATACGCGGCGTCAAAAACGGCATTCCCATGTGAACGCAGAATGCCTACGGCTTCTCGGCGGATGGAGGCATCGGCATTGGACAACGCCCGTCGTACACCATCCGAAAATCCTACCGTTGAGTCCAAGCCCGTTTCGATTGCCGCCACAGCTTGGGTAAGCTTCACTCGTGCTCGGTCACGTGCTCCTTGGACTTCACGGAAGACCGTCGGAGCCATTTTCCTGGCAGAATCACATTGGCGATTGTACAACTCCAACGGTTTCTCGACAGGGAAGGCATAGTCGGCATACACAGTCTCTTCCGTCCACTGAGTCCCAAGAATGGAAGCATCAAAGACATTTCGTTGAACATCGCCTGACCGTCCTGGGAAAAATGCACCCACTGCAACGACGGACACTACAATGATCAACCATCGCAGCGGCGTAGACGTATTCAAGCCGCGTACCGTCCGGTTGGGCTGATCGTCCTTGACTTGTTCGAAGACCGTAGGTTTGCTTTTTCCCATGGGTGGCGTTTATTGTCCCGTAAACGATGGAGTACGTTTTTCGATGAATGCCTGAACGCCTTCTCGATAATCAGCGCTATCGCCCGCGCGTTGTTGATAGTCTGCCTCAAGGTCCAACATTGTTTCCAAAGAGGCTGTCATTCCCTGGCGCAAGAGATGTTTGACGTAGCCATAGGTCTTCGTTGGACCTTGGGCATAGGTTGTCGCGATTCGTTTTGTTGTCGATGCCAGAGCCCGGGGGGATACAACCATGGAGACGAGTCCCATAGACAATGCTTCGTCCGCAACGATTGGTTTGTTGAGCGTTGCAAACTCAAAGGCTTTACTGTATCCCATCATGCGGGGATAGAACCACGTAGCCCCAGAATCTGGAATAAGGGCAATGCCAATGAAGGCCTCAACCAGGCGGGCTGAAGAGCTCATGATGCGAATGTCGGCAGCAAGCGCAAGCGATAGACCCGCGCCGGCAGCCACACCATTGATGGAAGCAATGACAGGCTTAGGCATGTCCTGCATGGATCGAATGATCGGATTGTACCGTCGCACAAGAGAGTCGGTCAGGTTCCGCTTGCCACCTCCAGACGGGGCATCCTTGAGGTCCTGGCCTGAACAAAACGCCTTGCCAGCGCCTGTCAGCACGACACATCGAACATCGTCGTTGCCAGCAGATGTTGCCAACGCAGCTTGCAGATCAGTCGTGAGCTGCTCATTGGCAGCATTGAAAGACTCTGGCCTGTTGAGCGTAATCGTGGCTACGCCACGTTCCACCGTATAAAGGAGTGTTTCGAACGTCATGGTTATCGCCCCTTCCATTCTGGTTTACGTTTGTCGACGAATGCGGACATGCCTTCTTTTTGATCTTCCGTAGCAAAGAGCAGGTAGAAGTTCTTGCGTTCAAACTCCATTCCTGCTTCAAGTGTTGTTGAGAATGCCTTCAGCACGGACTCCTTCGCGAGCCTTGCCGCTACTGGTGCTTTCGATGCCACATCAACCGCCAGGGCAATTGCTTCATCCATATATGCCTCTACGGGCACCACGCGATTGACCAAACCTGCTGCGAGAGCCTGCCGTGCCGAGATGGTGCGCCCCGTAAGAACCATCTCCATGGCCAAGGCCTTGCCGACGGCACGGGTAAGCCGCTGCGTCCCGCCAGCACCAGGCATGACGCCGATGTTGATCTCTGGCTGACCAAACTGAGCCGTATCGGATGCCACGATCATATCACAAATCATCGCCAATTCGCATCCGCCGCCGAGCGCAAAGCCACTTACCGCTG
>JALOMA010000170.1 GCA_025455735.1 Candidatus Kapaibacterium sp. | reverse complement strand
GGCTTGAACCCCAGGGCTGGGTTGGAATGCGCGCTACGACCACCGGGCAGGCCAAAGAACTGGTTCCAGGATCGAAGGCAGAGTCTATCACGGAACACTTCTGGGGATGTGCGCGGCAGAAGGATGGCGGGACCATCGAATATCACGTGACTCACCCTCGGTGGCGCGTGTGGACGAGCGCCGACATCGATGTATTCGGCGACCCCAGCCAGACGTATGGTCCGACGTTCCAGGCCCTGCTCGGCGAACAGCCGAACCCTGCCGTCGTGGCAGAGGGGTCACCAATTACCGTCATGCGTCCGTCGCCTGTTTAGCCGATGGCCCTCATCCCATGGCCTCATGTTCTAATCGTCCTCACGCACTGACCCTATGCCGGTGCGTCCCAACGAATCGGTGAATGGGTGCAATGCATACAGTGTATATGGCCCACCGTCATCGTCGTTAATGATGCTTCTTAGTCCGGAAGCCGAAGACTGCGCAACGCCTCCTCAAAGCGAGCCTTGTAGCCTGGCCAGAGAAACAGCGGACATTCCATGATAACCGTTACCACTTCGTCCTCGCGCGCTACAATGACTTCAAGCATTCTCAGCCGATAGGATCGTTCTTTAGCCTGCATGTCCACAATACGCTTCAGGCCCGTCCAGCCTGCTATGGTCATTGCCGTGCTGTCAACAGTCTTCCGATAAAAGACCTTGTTCCTGCCCTGAACGCCACCGATGTAGGTGTCCCAAAAACTCGTGAGAAATCGTGCATCGGTGTTGTTCCCGATTGCTGGAAACAACTTGGACAGCCGGCGTATCCATCGAATGGAAACGCCTTCCGTGAATATGTCTTCGGCCTTCGTGATTGGCTGGCGCGAGACGAACCAATGATATAGTTTTCCATCATCTTCAACACGGGCAAACCACCCTTTGGGAAGTTGTATGTGAAACGCACCATTGTCCGTCTTGAAGAGACTGTCCAAGCGCCCTATTGGGTCTTGAGATAATCCAGTCATGATATCACCAATTCCAGTTGCTGCACACAAGCTCGAATCCAGCTCGCAGAATCTTCGGGCATACGGTATCATCGAGTCAATCCTGTCCAGGAAGTGATTCCCAATCGTCAGGAAATACCATCCTTGAACATTGTTGGGTTCAATGGCCGCCAATTTTGCTCCAGCATCGATCATCAGGTTATAGTCCTTGATACCCTGAGCTGCAAATCCCATAAGCTCCCATACCCGGGCATTGTCCGCGCCACCTGCAATGGCTTTGTCAATCAACCGACGAGCGTCCTCGTGCCGTTGTGCACGCAGGGCCGCCGTAGCCGAATCCAACAATACACGTTCTTGGGACGCCAGGGGGCTCGCCAGACAAAGCAGGAGGAAGAGGAGGATGATCATGCTGCAAAGATATCCTTACTCCCCATACATCAGGCTGGCCTCGGTGACGATGCTCCGGATTCGGTTGCGTAAGACACGCGGAGCCAAGACCTCCACCGACGAGCCAAAGCCCAGAAACTCACGCTCCAACTCGAAGTTGAGAATTACATCGATGCTGAACGTCGTACCATCTTCATCTTCTTCGATAATCCGTTGAGAACTGTGCATCGGCTTCGTCTTCAGATAGGGTGCATTCTTGCGGTCTGACTTGAAGACAACATGTACTGGCCGACACTTCAGCGACCTCGTTACACCGACAACGTCCTTAAAAAACGTATCCAAGTCGACGTCCGTGTTGGGTATGAACAACTCCCCTCCTTGCTCCATTTCTTCGATATTCTCAATGCGGTCAAGGGCAAGCGTCAACAGTACGGATTTTTTGACGTGTGCACGTCCAAGCACAAACCATCGATTGCGATATTCCTTCAAGAGATACGGGCTGAAGGGATACGTTGATGCAGAACGAGCACGAAACGACTTATACGTCACCCGAAAACACTTCCGATCCATCATAAATCGCCGCACTCCTTCTATCCAATGCAGTCCTCGCAGATTATCGTTGCGCTCGAACTCTACCAACGGATGCGACCGCGTTCTCTGGGCATAGACCTTGTCCTCGAGCTTCGCAATCATCTCCATCAAATCATCGGACATCTTCAACCCTGTGAATTGTTTGAGCAGGGCCGCCGCTTCCGATAACACGCTCATGTCCTGCGGTGTAATCGGAATGTTTGTAATCGTAAACGTACTATCACTGTAGGCATAATACTTCCTATCTACAACCACAATGGGGGCCTCATACCCCAGCTTACCACTCCGCATCAACTCAATGTCCGTCTGCACCGTGCGCCTACTCACACCACGGTCTATACCCTCAAGCTCGTACAGGGCATCCGAACATGCGTCGATCAGGTCTTCCAACGTCCAGTGTCGAAAGCGATTCCTCAGACATGCGTCAATGGTACGATATCGGATGAGTGCGTTGCGATTGATTGCCATTTTTTTTTCGTCCTTTCAACTGCGCAGATAAACTGCGCAGTATACATCTAATTTCGAAACCATGAAGACTTATCCGATATACGGACGCGAGTTCATCGAACAGGGAGCCCTCGACCAAATGGCGGCGGCAATGGAACTACCCATAACGCTTGGTGGTGCCCTCATGCCCGATGCCCACATTGGCTACGGCCTTCCTATTGGCGGTGTCCTCGCCACCTTGCCAAACGTCGTCATACCCTATGCCGTAGGCGTGGATATCGCCTGCCGTATGTGTATGTCCATCTTTGATATGCCACCACAGGCCATACAGGATCATGCGAACGAATTGCATGAAGCACTCAGCAAGCATACGCACTTTGGTATAGGTGCTACAACAACATCGCACGTGGATACATCCCTCTTCGACCGTGAGGAATGGAACGCTACGGCAGTTATCCGCAACCAAAAGGATAAGGCATGGCGGCAACTTGGTACCTCCGGCACGGGCAACCATTTCGTGGAATGGGGCATCGTTACGATGGCCGAAGGTGAATTTGTGGCCCTGCTTTCCCATTCCGGATCCCGTGGTTTTGGTGGCGCCGTGGCCAACTACTATTCTCAGCTGGCAATGCAAGTGTCCACGTTGCCCAAAGAACACCGGCACTTGGCGTGGTTGGATCTGAATACCGAAGCTGGACAGCAATACTGGTTGGCAATGAACCTGGCAGGCGACTATGCCAGCGCGAATCATCATGAAATCCATGCAAAAATTGCCCGTGCAATGAACCTGGAACCCATGATGATGATCGAGAACCACCACAACTTTGCTTGGCGGGAAACGCTTGCCGATGGAACGGAAGCCATTATCCACCGCAAGGGTGCAACACCCGCCGGCAATGGTGTTCTCGGAATTATTCCAGGAAGTATGACGGCACCTGGATTTATCATCCGAGGAAAAGGCGCGCAGGAGTCCATGAACTCTGCATCCCATGGGGCTGGTCGTATCATGAGCCGGAAGTCGGCGCGGTCCATGGTTACGCACGAGGAATGGCAACGGACATTGGATATCCACGGTGTCAGCGTCATCGGCGCCGATGTCGATGAGGCACCCATGGTCTATAAGGACATTCATACCGTCATGGCTGCACAAGCTGAATTGGTCGACGTAATTGGAACGTTTTATCCGCGTATCGTCCGTATGGCCGATGCACGGGAACGGCCCGAAGATTAAAGGGAGAATATCATGAAATTCAATACGAATATGCGCCGGAGAGAGACGATCCTGAATCATGAAGGGTCCATGGCCTACCCCATGTTACCCCATCTTGAGCTGTATACGGCCGTCGTTACGTCTGCATTGAGCGATTCAGCATACGACAAACAATCACAACGGATGGAGCGCATTAAGACGCTTGTTGATGTGTGCGATCCCACGTTCGTTGCAAAGCTGGCCGTCTATGCACGCACGAAGATGAATCTTCGCTCCATGCCTTTGTATATCGCATGTTTGTTGGCTCAACGGACGTCGGGAACCAATCTCGTGTCGAACGTCCTCGACCGGATTATCCTTCGTGCCGACGAAATAACCGAATTGCTTGCCTGCTATGCTCTTGTCAATGAGCGCTCGGGCGAAAAACAACTTGGCAAACTTTCGAAACAGATTCAAAAAGGTCTCGCCGCTGCGTTCAACCGTTTTGATGCCTATCAGTTTGCCAAATACAATCGCAAGGGTGCCATTACCCTTCGCGATGCCCTCTTTCTTGTCCATCCCAAGGCCAAGGACGCCAACCAGCAGGCCATCTTCAATGCCATCGTCACCGACAGCCTTGCCGTACCCTATACCTGGGAAACGGAACTCTCGGCCGTGGGCCAGAACTATCCTGCTGGTAGTGCAGAGCGGGCTGCCGTCGTACGCGCAACGTGGGAATCGTTGATTGATAGCAATAAACTCGGTTATATGGCTTTATTGCGGAATCTTCGGAATATCCTCAACGCAGGAGTCTCGTTGTCGCACGTGGAAACCGTTGTTGGTGTCATTTCCAACGCGGCGAACGTGGCAACCTCCCGACAACTTCCATTCCGGTTCCTGTCAGCCTATCGACAACTCCTGTCGATGCGTTCACCTGGTAAACGATCGATTATTCGGACGTTCATTGACCGTTGGAGGAATCCACCGAAGGTGAGCGTCGATCTTGTCCTTGATGCGCTAGAATCCGCCGTACAGGCATCGGTGGCAAACATCAGCGGTTTTCAGGAAGACTGCCGTGTCTTGATTGCCTGCGATGTGTCTGGATCGATGATGGTTCCCGTTTCGAAGAATTCTACGGTTACCAATTTCGACGTGGGACTTATGCTCGGCATGCTGCTTCGCTCGAAATGCAAACGAGCAGACATGGGCATGTTCGGTACTACGTGGAAAACAATCAACGTTCCAGCATCTCCGATCCTTGCAAATGTCCAAGCATGCATACAACGAGAAGGTGAGGTTGGATATGCCACCAACGGCCACCTTGTTCTTGAGGATCTCTGTCAGCGCGGCATTGTTATGGACAAGATTATGTTCTTTACGGATTGTCAATTGTGGAACTCCAACAACGACGGTGTCCATCTCCAGCGCGTGTGGAGGCAGTATACCTCCAAGGTAGCTCCGGATGCCCGCCTGTACGTGTTCGACCTTTCCGGTCATGGACACGCTCCGCTGTCACTTGCCCAGCAGAATGTCTTCCTCATCGCCGGCTGGAGTGAGAAGATATTCGATGTGCTCGCGTGCGTGGAGAAAGGCAGTAAGGCACTGGATAGCATTCAGGACATTGAGCTCTAACTATGATTCGTTGGATATGCCGTTGTGGTGGAATACTTCTGGAACCAGACGTTGTCTGGTATATGGGTTCGACTCCCAATAATGCCACCTCGCTCTCGCTATCCAACACTCTTTGATCACAATGCGTGCGGTGCCGTCCGAACGGAATCCTTCGTTATTCATCGGTTGCTGGTTCAAGCCCAGTCACAGTGGTTTGGTGTAACCACTGTGTAGCTCAATTGGTAGAGCAGTGTTATAGAATGGCCGTTCACCATGTTGCCCGCACGCACGGTATTGTTGTTCTGATTGGGGATGTCGTACGGAAGTGATACTTCGTTA
>JALOMA010000020.1 GCA_025455735.1 Candidatus Kapaibacterium sp. | reverse complement strand
CTGGCGCTGGGGCGGCTCGTCGAAGCGATTTCGAAGACGGGCAACAAGCTGGGTGTTCCAGTTGGTGATTCGTGCGCCTCCTACATCTGCGTTTCCGATCGACGTCCAAGCGCCACTGAGTTTGTCCTCCAGCATCGCTAGTCGGGGATGACCCGGAAGAACGTGGACGCCGAAGCGTGTGCACTGCTTGTGAATGGTTTCGACATCTGCACCGATTCCTGCGTCTCCGACGCGAATGGGCTGGAGGACTTCCTGAAGCAGTACGAAGGAGCCGTTGTACTGGTATCCCACGATCGGACGTTCCTTGACAACGTCACCAATCGCACGATCGAGATCACCCGCTTTAAGGTCTGGGATGAACCTGTGCCGTATTCACGATATGAGCTCTTGCGTGTGGAACGTATGGAAGCACAGCGTAATGCGGCACTGAACCAGCAGAAGGAAATTGAACGCATCCAGCAGTTTGTCGATCGTTTTCGGGCCAAGGCCAATCTTGCTTCGCGGGTACAATCACGCATCAAGATGCTTAACCGCATGGAGCGCGTGGAGATTGACGAAACGGACAGCAGTACGATACGATTTGCGTTTCCACCGGCCCCCCGTTCGGGACGTGTCGTTGTCGAATGTGCCGACCTCCACAAGCACTACGGTCCAAAGCACGTCCTCAAGGGCGTATCGTTTGCCCTCGAACGTGGTGAGAAGGCTGCCTTTGTTGGCAAGAATGGCGAAGGCAAATCCACATTATCGAAGATCATCGGTGGATTGGAGCATAACACGGGTGGTGTTCTGCAGTTGGGGCACAACGTCAGTATCGGCTATTATGCCCAGCATCAAGCCGAGTTGCTAGGCGGCCACAACACTGTTCTTCAGGTCATGGAGCAGGCATCACCTGCAGAGATGCGTCCACGACTACGTGCTTTGTTGGGCTGTTTCCTGTTTTCTGGAGATGCGGTTGACAAAAAAGTCAGCGTCCTCTCTGGAGGAGAGAAGTCACGGCTTGCGCTCGCCCGTCTTCTGCTTCAACCCGTCAATCTGCTCATTTTGGACGAGCCTACAAACCACTTGGACATGCTTGCAAAGGAAGTCCTCAAACAATCTCTTATGGATTACGATGGCGCCATGATCGTCGTATCGCACGACCGTGATTTCCTTGAGGGACTGACGGACAAGGTCGTGCATTTCCAGCACGGCAAACTCAAGGAATACATTGGCGACATCAACGACTACCTTACGGCTATTGATGCGGACCGTTCGGCTGGACGATTGGACGACATGATTGACCGTATGCCTATGCAGTCCGTTACTCCCGCTGCCACCGCCGCGGTGGCAACGGCTGCCCCACCATCTCGGGAACAACAGAAGGCTGCCGACCGCGACCGTAAAAAACTCGAAAAGCAGCGCGCAGAACTGGAAGCCTCCATTGCCAGCACAGAGTCGCGGCTAGCTGCTTTGGACGGCTTACTGGCAGATCCCGAACTCTACAAGGACGCCCAACGTCAGAAGGCCATTGTTGAGGAGCAGCGTACGCTCAAGGTAACACTCGACGGACTGTTCGAACAGTGGGCGGCTACGGCGGATTGACGATGTGACCTTTCGTATGGTCATGCGTCTATGCCTTCCAGATCACTTCACCCATATCCACGAGGTTTATCATGCGTACCGGTCTCGTCGTTTTACTCGCCTTCATTCTCGCACTGCCCATTGCTGCACAAGGTGTTGACCAGCGACGCCTCATCACCGTCGAGGGGGAATCCGAACGATTCGTACGCCCCGACATGGCAACCATTTCCCTTGGCGTCATCAACGAGGGCCTGGACATCGTAACCATCAAACGCGAGAACGACAAACGTGCCCGCGCCATTCAGGCATCGTTGGTCAAGTTGGGGGTGGACCCCAAGGACATCATGACGACTGATCTCAGCATCCAGCCCGTGTACAACTGGAACAGTGGCAAGCAGGAGCTTCTCCACTATGCGGTCCGCAACACGGTCATCATCACCGTGCGTAACCTTGAATCCATCGAGCGCATCCTTGACGCAGCCATCGACAAGGGCATGAACCTACTCCAGGACGTGTCGTTCAGTCTTAGTACGGCGCGGGCTGTACGCGACGAAATCCGGGCCGAAGCTGCCCGCAATGCACGCAAGAAGGCAGAGGATTTGGCGGGCGCCGTTGGCGCCAAGATTGGACGCGTGGTTACGTTGTCCGAAGCATCTGGCAGCATGCCTCCTGTCCCGATGTATCGCACCACGATGATGGCGAAAGCGGACGAAGGTGCAGCAGTATCGGCTGGCCAGTTGCAAATTCGCGTACTTGTCTCTGCAACCTTCGAACTCGAATGATCAATTCCAAGCGCCTCGTCGTTGTTCTTCCCGCCTACAATGCGTCTCAAACGCTCGAGCGCACATACCGTGAGCTCCCCTTTGATATTGTAGACGACGTGGTGCTGGTTGACGACCATTCTCGTGACGACACTGCAGATCGCGCTCGTGCCTTGGGTATTCAGCATGTTATCCGCCACGACCGCAACCGCGGCTACGGTGGCAATCAAAAGACGTGTTACGCCAAGGCTTTGGATATCGGGGCCGACATCGTTGTGATGGTACACCCTGACTACCAGTATACTCCCCTGCTTGTAACGGCCATGGCCAGCATCATCGCATTTGACGTCTATCCGGTGGTGCTGGCTTCGCGTATCCTCGGCAATGGTGCTCTCAAGGGCGGCATGCCATTGTACAAATACGTGGCGAACCGCTTCCTCACGTTTGCCCAGAACGTCCTTGTTGGCCAAAAACTCAGCGAATATCACACGGGCTATCGGGCCTTCTCTCGAACCGTCCTTGAGGGCATTCACTTGGACAGGAACTCCGACGACTTTGTGTTCGACAATCAAATGCTCAGCCAGATCATCATGGCAGGATTCGATATCGGCGAGGTAACCTGTCCAACCAAATACTTCGAAGAAGCCAGCTCGATCAATTTCCGCCGGAGTGTAACGTACGGCCTTGGTGTTCTTGGCACGAGTACACAACATCTCCTCCACCGCTTGGGAATCGTGCGCAATCCACGGTATTGAGGACTTCCATTCGCCACATCCGCGCCGAACAATGCCGCTGTGCGCCATTCCGTAGTAACTTTGCACATGATTCTCACCGACGGCCAGATCCTTGCCTGCATCGACGACGGGTCAATCGTAATCGAACCGTTTGACCGTGAGTGCCTGGGCACGAACTCATACGATGTCCACCTGGGGCGCACGCTGGCAGTCTATGACGACGAGGTGTTGGATGCCCGCAAGCACAACACCATTACCACGTTTGACATCCCCGACGATGGCTACGTCCTTTTGCCCGAACGGTTTTACCTGGGCGTTACCGCAGAGTATACGGAAACCCATGCACACGTGCCCTTCCTCGAAGGCAAGTCAAGCGTAGGCCGCCTGGGAATCGACATTCACGCTACGGCGGGCAAAGGTGACATTGGCTTTTGCAACTTTTGGACGCTTGAAATCTCCGTCAAGCAGCCTGTGCGCGTCTACGCTGGAATGCCCATTGGCCAGCTTATCTATTTTGCTGTTGATGGACACGTCATCAATCCTTACAACCGCAAACAATCCGCAAAGTACAACCAGAAAACCTCGATGCCCGTAGAATCGATGATGTTCCGGAATTTCCCTGCGGAGGCCGAATGAAGGCCTTATTCTTTGCCCTGCTTGCGTCGGCACTCATTATTGCATGCAGCTCGGAAGAGGAAGTCCCGATGGACCACGTCGATTACGACGCCACAGAGATTGCAGAAGACCGCGCAGCCAAGGATGAACTGTTCCGTGGTGAATCATCGCCAATTCCAGCAGATGCTCGTGCCAACTTCTCGGGGCTGCGATATTATCCCCCCGATGAATCCTACGCAGTACTGGCCTGGGTAGAACCCTTCGCCAAACCCGATACCGTGACGATTCTTACGACAAGGGGCGACGATCCCCGACGCGCTTTGCGCGTCGGCACCTTGCAGTTCACAGTGAAAGGGCGCAAGGGAACACTTGTTGGCTACCAATTCGTTGACGGTTCGGATATGAATCAGTGGTTCATTCCCTTCGCCGACGCAACAACGGGTAAAGAAACCTACAGTGTGGGGCGCTATCTTGAGATCCTAGCTGTTGACGAAGCCGATAGCGTCCTGCTCGACTTCAACCGCGCCTATAGCCCATACTGTGCATACAATAGCGACTATTCCTGTCCACTTGTTCCAGCCGAAAACCGCCTGACCATGGCTATTCGTGCTGGGGAGAAAACATGGAAATAGCGCGCTCGCGGGTTGGCCGATACGGTGCCATGGTTGGTGCTGCGATGCTTACGTCGTGTCTGTTCGTGAAAGCTCCTGAACAGAAGGTCGACGTCAACAACGTTGCGCTCAGCCCACAGCCCGATATCGAGATGAGTGACGTCCTGGTGCGCACCCGTGCCGGGGATATGATTGCCTTGCTGCCGAAAGGTTGGGTTTTCCTGGATACGAAGTCGCAGAGCTCAACGGACGTTATCGCCGTTGCTGTCGACCCCGACTATACCATGAGCCTCGTCTTCAGCGGCATTCCTCATAGCGAATCGAATCGCGAAACTCTGGCGCAGGAGGGTGTGCTGGGGCTGGCGCGGATAGCCTACTCGAAACATGCCCGTAAGACTGCCGGGGCAACCAGGCTGGTGGGCACCTACGGGACGGCACAATTAGGACCCCGAACCTTTGGAACGTATGAGTTCAGCGCCTCCGGGGGCGCCATGCGGACCAAATGTGCGGTGTTCACGTCGTCGATCGGCAATCACTACGAGTTTGCCCTGGTACCAATGGCTATCAGCGGCAAGGATGTTCCACCGGATGCCGAGCTTCAACGAATCTTCCGCTCCATGCTCGCAACGATCCAGTACTGACGGGATCGCTGTAACATTTTCCACCTCAACCAGTTCTTCGCACCGCATGCCAGCACGACTGGAGCTTGCCTCGCTACCGGATGAATCGCTCTTTGAGCTGGTTCAGAAGCTAGACATGGCGGCCTTCGACGAATTCTATAAGCGTTACGAGCGCCGGCTGATGGCATACTGCCTTGCTGTTCTCGGAGACGTTGAGCTGGCAGAAGATGCCTACCAGACCATCATGATGAAGCTTTTTGCTGCACGTGACCGGTTTACTGGCGGCAACCTGGAGGCGTGGATATTTACGATCGCGCGTAACACATGCTTGCGAGCGAAGGAGGATCGGAAACGCCTGACGTACATCGACGGCATTGACGAACTTCCTGCGGAGCTGACGAGTGGCCTGGACCCATCCGAACACCGCGTCATTCACGAGGCTATTCGAGCATTGCCAACCGTCTATCGCGAAATCATCGAGCTTCGATATTTTGGCGAGATGTCCTATGACGAGCTGGCAGTACAGTTGGAGATAACGCTGGATACGGTAAAGGTTCGCCTTTTCCGCGCTCGTAAGAAACTGGCTGAAGTTTTACGTCCCCATTTTCGATAGAATCATGAGCATTGACGAGTCACTTTTGTTGTCCTACTTGGATGGCACCATCTCTGCCGACGACCGGCAGCGGGTGGAACGTGTGCTCGCCGAGCAGCCTGCGCTTGCAGAGGAGCTGGCGCTCATGGCCAGGGTGGAACCAAAGATCGTAGCATATGGCTCGGACCGTATGGCGGCCACTGCTCCATTGCGGAAAACCGTTCTTGATGCCTTGCACCAGGAATTACACAGGGCTGGAGCGGCGGCACTTCCTGCGTCCTCTCTACTTACCTCGTCCAACGTTGCCATCGGCACTCTGGTTGTTGCCCTCACTGCGGGCGGAATCTGGTGGACGGTGAGCCGTTACGAGCCTACCACGCCAACACTTCCTCAACCTGCTGTGGTCACCAACGATCCGCGTGCGCAAGCTGCACCGGCATTGGAGCAGGCACAACCGCAACACGTTACATCACCAGCAGAGCAACCGCAGAACGTCAAGGCGCTTTCCAACAAGCCGCGTATTGGGCGGGCCACAGTTCAACAACGCACGGATGCCGAAGCTCCCACATTGGATGTTCGTTCGACTGACGATCTACGACCACCCTTTGGCCGCGGTGTTGACCGCCAGCTGCGAGCCGACGCCGATCGATCCTGGGAGGTAGACATGGATCGTTCCGTGGCGTCCATGGAAGCTGCCATCACCCGCGAGGACTTCCCCACGGCAAGCCGCCAAGCAGCGCAGGCCGCAACGTTCGCCGCCTACCTTGGCCGCAAGGCCGAATCGAAAAAGCTCTGGGAACGGGCCCTGAAGTATGCGGAACGTTCCAATGATGCCGGACTGCTTCGCCGCCTCAGGCGCGAGCGCGACCACACGCTGTCTCGATAGCAGCATCAAGTCCACATACCCCCACTACACCATGCAGCTGAGCGCCGACACGGAAGCCGTGCTTTCACACCTTGACACAATAACGGACGGTGGTCTTCGCAAGAGATCGGACGTAGGCGTACTCCTTGAACTCGGTGCATCGACAGGAAATTTCGAGCTCTTCAATACCATCCTGCGGTCCGGTACTGGACTGTGGAAGGTCTATGGCGCATTGCGGCGCCTGGCACCTGGTGCAGAAGGGTATCATCAGATGGAACAGGAGTTTGGCTTGCAGCTGAATGCTTTGCGCGAGCATTTGGCCTCCATGGTGCAGAGCGCCGATGATGGAACCCTGCAGCGGTTCGATGACATCTACTTCGGCATGACGCAAGGCGTGATTCGCAATCTTGTTGATCTTGGCCATGACCTTGCCAGGATCAAGGCTCTTCAGCACGATGGCCGTCAGGGTTAGCCACACCCTCCATTTCTTTTCCGTCGACATTGCCCTGGGTGTTGCAGGCTCCATGGCGCTCATTGGTACCGCCGCGGAGTCCTCACTGCCTTGGCAGTGGTATCCACTGGTTGCCTGCGGCACGTGGTTGGTATACATCCTCGACCGTATTCTGGACATACGACGGGCTCGCGGGTGCTACCCAACGAAGCGACATGAATTCATCAAAGAGCACCTGTCAGCAGCTACCGCACTGGCGATCGTACTGATCATCACCTGCAGCCTTCTGATATTCCACGTATCCCTTGCTGATGTATGGCCAGCAGCCCTCGTTGCGGCCAGTTCGGTTGTCAGTCATCACATCTTGCAGCGATGCGGCTCCTGGCGATGGACAGGCGTCATCAAGGATGTCCATGTTGCCGTAGCATATACCGCAGGTACAGCAGTTGTACCGCTTTCCTATGGCCAGCTGTCGCTACAGGCGTTTGCAGCCATCGCTGTTGTCTTCTTCTGCACTGCCGCCATTGTTGCCGTTGAGAGTGCAGCCGATGTATCGGTGGATGAGCACCTGGACCAGCCTGCTCTTGCGCGCGTCATCGGCGCCGGGGCGTGTGTACGCTTGGCCTACGGATGTGCAGCCCTGGCTTGTTGTGCCGCCACCCTGTTGCCTTGGATAGCAACGCTCCAGTCACTCTCCACAATGGCCCTTCCGTTGCTCTTTACATCGCGACTAAGCCTTCCTAACAAACGGCTTATGGCCGAGCTCGTGTTGGCCATGCCCCTTACCCTATTATCGAGGTAACCTATGCCAGCTATTGAACTATCTCTCGACGACAAGAACACCATCGTTCGCGAACTCCAGCGATTTCTGGAATCGGAGCACGGACTGGACTTGGGCAAATTCGATGTAGAGTTCATTCTCGATCATGTCACAACCCTTGCAGGACCATTCTGGTACAATCGTGGATTGGCAGATGCCCATGCTGTCTTTCGTACGAAGCTGGATGATGTTGGCGACGTGTTGTACTCCATGGAAATGCCGACCATTACACACTAATGCGATGGTGCCATAAAACGCTTGCGTGCCCATTTCAAGGCGCGCTCATGTCGCTTCCGAAGACTCTCTGGGGAACAACCGTACTCCTTGGCCAGCTGTTCGAAGGTACAGCCATCGAGATAGTGCCGACGCAACAGTTCGGCATAATGGTCGGGCAGTTCCGACATAATGCGTTCGGTATCCAATCGAGCCTCTTCGGCACGTTCCGTTTGCTGGTAGGCAAGAGCGGCCTCCTGGGACTCCATGACCACCATCGTAGCGCTGCCAAGGTCCGTTTCATTAGCAATTCGTCGCTGTCGATAGTAGTCCTTCGTTAGGATACGCCTGGCCACGACGGTAGCAAACGCTTGGACGTTTCGAATGAGATCCTCATCCCGTTCATGGGCCATCAGAACGCATTCGTATGCGTCGTAAATGGCATCGTAGACTTCTTCTGCACGCGCTCTTGGAAACTGGCGGCTCAGGCATTTGTATAGTTCCTGCGCATCTTTCGTTTGCATGATCACTCCTCTGAATGCTCTTGATGGAAGCTACATGGCATCTGCAGGGCGCACTATCGAAATCCCACGATTTTCAGAACTTCGTCCACTAGCGCACGACCGAACACCACGAAAACACGATTATGCAGGAACCATCTTCGCTCTTCCATTTTCTGAATGATGTTGAAACCACTCTTCTTTCCGTGCCCCGTGGCACATGGATGTTTCGCGAGGATGAAGGCTGTGGCAGGCTAGGCTTTGTGGAATCTGGCGTCATTCGTGTTTTCAAAGATGATCCTGGTGGTAGACAGATAACCCTCTATCGCGTTGGAGCAGGGGACTCGTGCATTCTCTCCCTGAGCTGTGCCCTCACCAATCCCATCCATCAGGCATCGGCGATTGTGGAGGACGATGCTGTGATTCGAACGATAACCACGGATACATTCCGCCGACTCATGGATACGTCGTCCGCCTTGCGCGAATATGTTTTCGGTCTTTTTTCGAAACGTCTTTCGGACGTCATGATCCTCGTCGAAGAAGTTGTCTTCCATCACATGGACAGTCGCTTGGCTGGCCTACTGCTTGAAATGGCCACGAGGAACCATTCGGACGTCATCATCGCCACCCATGAGCGGCTGGCAGAAGAGCTTGGCACGGTACGGGAAGTGGTTACCCGCATTCTTCGGGACTACGCCGCCAAAGGCTGGATACAATCGGGCCGTGGCTCGATCACCCTTCTGGACCGGTTCGCACTCGCTCAGGCTGTACGCATGTAGTGCAGTGACAAAAATCACTGTGAGAGGTTTTTCCTTTCCCTAGTTTCGGGCTGTATTCTCCGAACACAGTCGATCAGGAAAACCCCATGTTCTTCAGGCAGATTTACGAGCCTGGCCTTGCCCATGCTTCATACATGATAGGTTGCCAAGCAACAGGCGAAGTGTTGGTGATTGATGCCAAACGTGATATCGACACCTATGTGGACATCGCGCGTCAGGAAAAACTCCGGATAACCCACCTGGCGGAAACCCATATCCATGCGGACTTTCTCTCTGGGACTCGAGAGCTGGCCGATGTAACGGGTGCCATGATGTACCTTAGCGATGCGGGCGGGCCCGAGTGGCAGTACGAGTTCGACCACGTTGGCCTTGCCGATGGCGACTCCTTCATGGTCGGCAACATTAAGATTGATGTTCTGCATACTCCAGGACATACGCCGGAACACATCTCCTTTCTTGCTACGGATACACCTGCGAGCACGCATGTCCCGATAATGATCTTCACTGGAGACTTCGTCTTCGTTGGCGACGTAGGACGCCCTGACCTACTGGAAAAAGCCGCCGGCTACACGGGCACCATGGAAATCGGTGCCCGACAGATGTGGAAGTCGCTGGAACGCTTCAAAGCGCTACCCGACCACATTCAGGTGCATCCAGCACACGGCGCAGGGTCGGCCTGTGGCAAGGCATTGGGAGCCATCCCAAGTTCTACCGTGGGGTACGAAAAACTCGTCAACTGGGCCCTACGCCACACAAACGAGGAACAATTCGTTGCCGAACTTCTCTCTGGCCAACCCGAGCCACCCGCATACTTTGCCCACATGAAAAAACTCAACAAGGTTGTTCGCCCCTTACGGCCAACCTTGAAGGCACCACCGCGGCGCACGGCGGACGACGTTCGTGCGCATATGGCATTAGGCCATACAGTCGTAGACACACGCTCCAAGGTGTCCTTTGCCGGCGGACACATCCCGGGCAGCCTCAATATTCAGAACAACAAGGCCTTCTCCACGTGGGCAGGATGGATGCTTAACTACGAAGAGCCCTTCATCGTGGTAGCCAGAGAGTCCGACGTTGACGACATCGTACGCAAACTTGCCCGCATTGGCTTGGATGCCATTGATGGTTTCATCGACGATGTGGCCGTCTGGTCCGACGCTGGCGGCGCCCTGTCTACCGTATCCCACATGAGTGTCGACGAGCTTCTCCAGCGATACGATCACGAGGGCGTAACCGTCATCGATGTTCGTGGTGCGTCCGAATATGGCGCGGGACACATCCCTGGCGCTTGGAACATTCATGCTGGATATCTGCGCCACTATCTCGCCGACATTCCCGAGGATGGTGTTGTCGTTGTGTCGTGCCAGGCTGGCGACCGCTCCAGCATAGCAACATCATTGCTGCTTCGCGATGGTCGCACCAACGTGGTAAACTTCCCGCCCGGTTATGCTGGCTGGATTGCCGCACATGCTCCGGTTTCTACGGAGTTGGACGTACGGGAGAGGGCATGACGAGTCCTTTGCCGTGGTATGTCGCTGGCCCTCTCATCGGTCTTATGGTTCCCCTTACGTTGATCGCCGTCAAGCGTCCTTTTGGCCTTTCGAGCAACTTGCGCCACATCTGTGCTGCCTGCTTCCCATCCCGCAATGTGCCATTTCTTCAATACGACTGGAAGGCCGAGCAGTGGAATCTGGCCATGATGGCCGGCATCATGGTTGGCGCAGCCCTGATGGTCTTCGTTGGTGGCTATCCAATGGATACATTCCTTCCCCCATGGGCATACACCCCCATCGGAGCCGTTGTTGCTGGTGCATCGGGGGTGGCCATTGGTTTTGGAACGCGCTATGCTGCAGGCTGCACGAGCGGACACGCCATCACGGGCATGGCTACGGGCCAGCTTCCAAGCCTGCTTGCCACGGTGAGCTTTTTCGTGGGCGGGTTGATCAGCACCCATACCATTGTGCCATGGATCAATGGTCTTCTGGGAGGCACACAATGATCCTTCTGCGAGGTTTTCTGGTGGGCATTGCCTTTGGCATGCTGCTTATCGGCTCCGAAGTGGCATCGTGGTCGCGAATCCAGGACATGTTTGCCTTCGCCGATGCTCGAATGTACCTTATCCTGGGCAGCGCCATCGCAACGGGTGCACTGGGATACCGCATACTTCTTCGCAGCACCACGACAGCAAAGACGGGAGATTCCCCATATCGGGTACCACCCAAGGAACTCACCAAAGGGACCATCATTGGCGGGCTGATCTTTGGCGCCGCCTGGGCCGTTGTTGGCACGTGTCCCGGACCCATCTATGCCCTTGTTGGTGCGGGCTTGTGGCCTGCTTTGGCGATTTTTGCCGGTGCCATCGTCGGCACCGGACTATACGCCCGCCTTCGACCGATTCTTCCTCACTAACTCCACGTTGGAACCATGCTGAACGACATTACCCCCGCCGATCTCAAAAACCGCCTGGCTGCTGGCGAGTCCCCTGTACTCCTCGACGTTCGCCAGCCCGAGGAACATGCGGAGAAGAACATCCCGAACTCCATCCTTATTCCTTTGGGCGAACTGGCCGACCGGATTGATGAACTCGAAGATTTTCGCGGCACGGAGATCATCGTCTACTGCCGCAGTGGCAACCGCAGTGGCCAAGCCTGTTTATTGCTTGCCGCCAGCGGCTTCGAGAACCCCATCAACCTCCGTGGTGGCATGCTTGCCTGGTAGCCTGTTATCTTCCTGAAAGGGGCCCTGTATGCCAAACGCTCCCACTTCGGGCTCATTCGATGAGCTCATTACATCTGCAAATACTCCCATACTCGTAGACTTCACCGCAACCTGGTGCGGCCCTTGCCAGATGCTGGCACCGACGTTGGACCATGTGGCCAAGGACTTCTCCGGTAGCCTGATGGTTGTCAAAGTGGACGTTGACAGGCGGCCCACCATCGCAGCGCGATTCGGCATCCAAGGAGTGCCTACGTTGATTCTCTTCCGCGACGGGCAAGCCGTCTGGCGCCGCAGTGGCGTTATTTCATATCCTGAACTCGCCAGCGAAGTGCGCAAGCACATCAACGCATGACGGTCACCATGGGCCTATTGGCCGTCGCCATCGGCGTATCCTTGGGAATGCTCGGCGCCGGAGGAGCCATCGTTGCCGTACCAGCAATGGTCTACCTTGATGGCATCGATGCGCCCCTGGCAGGTGGATATGCCCTCTTCATCGTTACCGTGGCATCATCCGTGGTGAGCATACCATCCATTCGCAACGGCCTCATTCGCTGGGATGCAGTAACCTTGTTTGGGCTTCCAGCAAGCCTCGTCGTGATCGGCATGCGGTCCCTGGTACAGCCACTCATCCCCAAGCATTTTGGGGGTTCGCTGGACCGTCAGGATGTTCTCATGTTCCTCTTTGGCATCGTCCTGATAACGGCAGGATCGGCGATGTTGCGGCACACGACGGAGGCAAGGCCCCCTTCCACAGCGGCACCGTGGAAGTTGGTGATGCTTGGCAGTGGTGTAGGTGTCTTGACGGGACTGCTGGGTGTAGGTGGTGGTTTCCTGATTACGCCAGCGTTGGTCATTTGGGCCGGCATGGACATGCGAATGGCTATTGCGACATCCCTGGTCCTGATTGCAATCAACGGAGCGGTGGCCGTTACTGGTGACATCATTGCTGGCATGACGTACGACTGGAGCTATGTGCTGACGTTTACCATACTCACCACTGCAGGCATTCTGGGTGGGGCGCGTCTGGGAAAGCGGATATCAGTACCAACCCTGAAGGCAGCATTCGGCTGGCTGGTCATGCTTCTGGGCGTTGCAACGCTCCTTCAGGAAATCCTGGTAGCAGACTAACTTCAAGCGTTCTTTTTCTTGAAAAGGAAGCTAATCGGAACGCCAGTATAGTCATACAAGCCCCGAAGCTGTCGCTCGATATAGCGCTTGTACGTATCCGGCAACAAATCGGGATGATTGAGGAAAAAGGCAAATACCGGTGGGGCAACCCGAACCTGCGTCACATAATTGATACGCAAATCTCGTCCTCGAACTGCTGGTGGCGGCGTACGTTCGAGTATTTCTATCAGGCGTTCGTTGATTTCGTGGGTAGGAACACGCGCCAACCGACGTGTTTGAATTTCCTTGGCCATTTCCAGAACCCGCGTAATTCGCTGTTTGGTAACGGCTGAAATAAAAACAATAGGGGCATAATCCGCTGTTTGCATGTCTTCGTGGATTTTTTTGGCGAACGCTTCTGCCGTTCCCGTCTCTTTCTCCACGAGATCCCACTTGTTGACAGCGATGATCAAACCACGGCGCTCATCAATCACCTGATTGATAATGCGTTTGTCCTGCATTTCCAGGCCCTGTGTAGCATCAACCACTACTACGGCTACGTCACACCGTTCAATCGCCCTGGCTGTGCGCATCGTGCTATACAGCTCTACCTGTTCCTTGATATGGGATCGTCGGCGAAGGCCTGCGGTGTCGATCAGCACAATTTCTTCACCATAGAACTTCACCACGGAGTCGATGGCATCGCGGGTAGTACCTGCAATGGGCGTTACCACCATGCGGTCCTTCCCAAGCAGGGCATTCGTAAGCGAACTCTTGCCAACATTGGGCCGCCCTACGATGGCAATTTTCAGCCGTTCGTCGGTATCCTCGGCATCGTTCTCAAGGTGTTCCACAACGGCGTCAAGGAAGTCTCCCGTACTGCGTCCATTGAGAGCCGATATCGGAAAGGGATCGCCCAAACCGAGTGCATAGAACTCGGAGGAATTGAAGTCCCCTTGGGCGTTATCGCACTTGTTGACGACGAGCACCACCGGCTTGGTGGCACGACGCAGCTGCGAACCGATGGTTTGGTCCGTTGGCGTAAGACCATCGCGTCCATCGACGACGAAAACAATCACGTCCGCCTCGTCCATAGCTAGCTGGGCTTGCTCGCGGATTGCCTTATCGAAGAGCTCTTCACTCTCGGGTACAATGCCGCCCGTGTCCACAATTCGGAACGACTTTCCGCCCCAGTCAGCACGGGCGTAAAGGCGGTCCCGCGTAACCCCAGGAAGCGCTTCCACGATAGCATGACGCTCTTCAATCACACGATTGAAGAGCGTTGATTTGCCCACATTGGGACGACCGACAATAGCAACCAAACCCATATCACCATCCGTACTCGGCGCAACCGCACATGCGGGGCGCCTGCAAACCTAGCGAAACGCGGCCCGTTCGAGGGCTATCATATCAAACATCACGACCATTTCCCCATCGCCAGGGAAGACCATCACCATGGCACCACCCCGCCAAAGCCATTGTTTCATGCCGTCTTCGGTTTGTGATGATGCACCGAATCGCGCTTCCAGGAGGGAGAGCACTGCGGTGCGGTCCGCGGCCGAGAACGTCATCTCGATGGAGTAGGCAAAACCATTGGCGTCCAGGTTCACCTTCGTTTGTTTGGCCTTCGGTCCATCGTAACACGGGCAGCCAAGTGCGGATACGGACTGTTCATCGGATTCGGCCAGTTTGGTGCATTGGCGTTTCAGATAGTAGATCACACTATCCTTATCCGCAGTCGCCGAGGGGATCAGGGGCCATGTTGCAACCGTGGTTTCCAGATGCTGAATTGCGTCGTCATACGACACAAGAATGAAGATCGACTCCTGATCCGTATTCACGGTGATGGTGACGGGTGTCCCTGTTCCTTTCTGCCAACGGGCAAAGTCCTGGCCGGTCTCTGCCGGCACACCCCAGCCCGCCTCCACAGCAGCAATGGCAGCATCGAAGGACTGTTCGCAGGACGACGTACACTCCGTCGTGAACGACTCCGAAGCAACCGTGCCGTTTGTAAGGTCATCCACGAATAACGTCAGGGTGCCCTCCAGGCCCCTCCATACTACTCCGTCTACCTTGATCATGGCCGAAGCTCCGTCCTCTCCTACGGCTATGTCGCGGGGTTTCAGGCCTCGTTTTTCAAAAGAAGCTCGAGCGGCGGCTACCGTGCTCCATGGTTTCAGTTCGGACGGGAACTCACGTCCGAAGACCATTCCATTGCAGTGTATGATCAACAACAGGACAACGCAGAGCGCGCATTTCATGACGGCCTCTCTCCCAGGTGATGTGCGAAGCTAGAAGAAAAATCCGGACGGTGGTGGTGGTCACAACCCGATGCCAGCAAACGCCGACCGTAGGGACTCATCATACACACGTGGATCGGCATCGCGTAACCCTACGTGGCCGGCACCCCGAATGGGCACCATGGTACGCTGTGGGGCCGGCGTTCGTGCCATAGCAGCAGCCAAACGCTCGGCATGGGCAAACGGTACACGGACGTCGTGGGTGCCATGAAGCACAAGGATGGGGCCTCGAAACCGCCCTATGGCGCGCTCCGGTACAATGTCATACGCATCGATTCCCAGGACATCCGCACAGTGACCTATCGTCATGGACGCAAGAAAGGGCACGTCCCAGCCAAATTTCTGTCGCAAAAAGTCCTTCATAACGTCCGGGGCACTGGCGTATCCACTTTCGGCAATCACAAGCGAGGGTTCACGCTGCTTATGTTCTACGGCATGTTCAGCAGCCAACAGCACCGTAGCGGCACCCATCGAGTTTCCCCAAAGCACCAGCGGACGTTCGCGGGGCACGGATGCATCCTTGATGACGGCGGCAAGATCCAAGCGCTCGAAATATCCGTACGAGCAGGTGCTTCCAGATGAGGCTCCGTGGCCACGTTGATCCATCAGGAGGACTTCAAAGCCTTGCCGAAGACACCATGCAGCTGCTGGCAACCCGGATTCCTTGATGCTGGCAATGCCATGAACGATAACAACGGTCGCGCGGATTCCAGAGCGTGGTGTAAGACGACGCACAACGATGGACGTGCTATCATCGGTCCGAAGAGTATAGGTACTGTCAGACACATCAAGCATTTCTTGCTCGAAAGCTGCTTCGAACGAATGTGCAATGGCCAGGTTGGGACGCATGGGATGGACAATGCCCCACGGAACCACGTTGTAGGCAAGATGGGCAACGAATCCTAAAGCACAGCAGAGCACCACCGTCAGTATCAGCATGCCGTAGGAGAATCGTCGTGCGGCTGGCGACATTCCTCGGAGAAGGAAGGTCAGCGACCAGCGATGAGGCCAGATACGACGGACTCGGTTGTCACGCCATCGGCTTCGGCACTGAAGTTCGTAACGATACGATGCCGCAGAACGCTGACGGCCACTGCGTTGACGTCTTCAATACCTGGAGTGAACCGCCCCTGCAATGCAGCCCGGCTCTTTGCCCCAAGGATCAAATACTGCGAAGCACGTGGGCCGGCACCATAGGAAACGTATTGCTTGACGAGCCCCTTGCTCTCGGCGCCGGGCCTGGTGGCTCGAACAAGGTTGACGGCATGTTCAATGACGTTATCGGCCACAGGCACACGTCGCACCAATTGCTGCGCTGCTACGATGTCGGCCGCCGTCATCACATGACTGGGAGTTTGTCCTTGGGCATCCGTAGTACTGCGAACGACGGCCACCTCTTCGGCAAACGAAGGATAGTCCAACCGCAGGTTGAACATGAAGCGGTCCAGCTGGGCCTCCGGCAGTGGATACGTTCCCTCCTGCTCGATAGGGTTTTGTGTTGCCAGCACGAAGAACGGTTCTTCCAGTTGGTAGGACGTGCCTGCAGCCGTTACGGAGTGTTCCTGCATGGCCTCGAGCAAGGCGGCTTGCGTCTTGGGAGGTGTACGATTGATTTCGTCTGCCAGCACGATGTTGGCAAAGATGGGGCCACGCACGAACCGGAAGGATTTCTTGCCGGTAGAGCGGTCGTCCTCGATAATCTCCGTGCCCGTGATATCTGCGGGCATCAGGTCTGGCGTGAACTGAACCCGGCTGAAGGACAAGTCCAGGGTGCTCGCAAGGGTACGAATAAGGAGCGTCTTCGCTAGCCCTGGCACGCCAACAAGGAGGCAGTGACCACGTGCAAAAAGGCTTATGAGAAGTTGATCAACAACGTCAGTCTGGCCGATGATGACCTTACCAATTTCCTTACGGACATCTGCGATGGTGGAAGCGAGTTTTTCAACGTGCTGGACGTCGCTCATGGGACTCAATCATTCGGTGAACAAATCTTAGGCCGGAAGAACGCCCAAGCGTGCGTTTTCGTGTGCCGTCGTCAAATCAGCGATAAGGGTCTGTACGTCATCGTCGGTGCTGAACCTGCCAAAGGAAAAGCGAAGGCTGCGCCCAGCTTCGGCAGGAGTGCGGCCCATGGCGGTAAGCACGTGGGATGGTTTGGCCTTGGTGCTACTGCAGGCCGACCCCTTGCTGACGGCAACGTGCGGTAGATGCATGAGGAGAATATCCAGATCAATGCCCTCGCCGAAGGTCATGTTCGATGTTGTGGCACTTCGTCCCACGGCACAGCCGTTGGCAACCACGCCACAGGTTGCAATCATGGCTGCTTCAAATGCATCGCGAAGGCCAGCAATGCGGGCATGTTCTTCGTCCATCGACGAATGGGCCAGACGTCCCGCCTCTGCCAAGCCAACAATGCCGGGTACATTGAGCGTGCCACTGCGCAAGCCGCGTTCCTGCCCCCCTCCAAACTGGAGGGGTTCAAGGGAGCAGCTGCGTTCCTTTCGGGTGCGTACGTAGAGAGCGCCTGTTCCTTTGGGACCATATAGTTTGTGTCCGGAGAACGTCAGCAAGTCAATTCCCAGGGCATCCACATTGATGGGCATCTTTCCCCAAGCCTGTGTTGCGTCCGTCATGAACAAGGCGCCATGATGATGGGCAAGGGCGGACAACGCAGCGAGGTCCTGCTTGACGCCCGTCTCATTGTTGACGGCCATGATACTCACCAGGAGCGTCTGGTCCGTTATGGCCTGCTGCAATTCATCCATATCCACCACGCCATTGGCGTCCACGCCAACGAACGTCACAGGATGGCCATGCTGTTCAAGGTAGCGCACACTATCCAGCATGGCGGGATGCTCCGTGGCAGCCGTAACGATGTGGCGTCTGCCGCCGCTGTTGTGCCGAGCGCAGCCCAGCACTGCAAGATTGATAGCTTCCGTAGCACCGCTGGTGAACACCAGCTCCGTCAGCCGCGCTCCAATGTCGGCAGCGATCGAGGCCCGAGCTTCCAGCACGGCCTGTTGGGCCATGAGTCCAGCACGATGTGTACTGGAGGCATTCCCAAACACCTCGGTAAAGTATGGCATCATGGCGTTGACCACTCGTGGGTCAACGGGTGTAGTTGCTGCGTAGTCGGCGTATATCATGGCTGGCTAAAATACCACGGCTGCGGCGATCACCGCTACCAGTGCCGCAAGGACTGGCCACCGAATGACCTTCGTGAGTTCCGAAGGGCCAACGCCAATCAAGGTGGCGGAGTACAACACGATGGCTGCCACGGGCGACATCGTACGGCCCAAGCTAGCACCAATGGCACCAAGGATTCCCATGTCAACGGCACGGACGGCATCCGTGGCCGCCATGGCTGGCACCATGGCCTGTGTGAAGGATATGCTGGGGGCCGTCCCGGAACCTGAAACCCAGGCAAGGCCAGCCGTAAGCGCTGGGCTCACGGCATCCGCAACCGCCTGCGCCTGCGTCAAAACACCTGCCGCTGCCTTGATGGCACCAACAGCCGTAAGGCCATCGATGAAACACCCTGCGGCAATGATCAACGAAATCACATGTGTAAAGGCATACCCCATGCCACTGAAAAACTCCGTCGTGATAGTACCCACGTGGGTGGACAAGGCCCCTTTCCACGTAACGACAAGGACGACAAGTGAACAAATGAGCATGATGGTACTGACGTGCAGTCCGTCCGGATACCGGTCGAACAACGCTTGCACAACGTTCAGGCCAGGCTGCAGGATCAGAAGGAGTACCACAGGAAGCGGTGGCAGCAGGGCCTTGACGAGGCTGACAGGTTCGGTATCCAAGTCAACATCGTCAACATCCTGCGGAGCGACTTCGGAGGGTTGGAATCGCATCCCCATGACCGTGAGAACTCCCGTAGCCACAACAAAGCTGAGGATGTTGGGCAGCACCGTTCGATTGATGATGGATGCGGCATTCCAGCCGGTAACACCGGAAATGGCCACGATATCGGGCTCACCAGGGTTGAAGAGATTTCCGCCAACGGAACATCCTATCACGAGCGTAGCGCCGGCAATCAACGGATGAAAGCGGGCGGCGATCATCAGCGGAACAAGAATGGGACCAACAGCTGCAGCACAAGCAGTCTGACTGGTCATGGCCATGTTGGCAAGAAAGCCAACAGCACATCCCCCAGGAATGAGCGCCCACCGCACTGCCCATAGCGGGCGCACAAGCAGCCGCA
>JALOMA010000169.1 GCA_025455735.1 Candidatus Kapaibacterium sp. | reverse complement strand
CCGATGAGTCCAACCGCGTTCGTGCATCGATGTTAAGGCCCGCTATCCAAACACGCTCAAACTGGTCGTTCCGCACGTCACTTCGAAAACGGCGACTATGCCTGGACTCCTCGTACCATTGGAACGACGGTGCAATAACAACATCATTCACGATACCGGCCAGGTTCTCACCCTTGACCGACACCTAGCTCAATACCCAGCGTTGTGGACCATAGTACCATTCGCTCTGGCGTGGTTGCATTGTACCATCACTCCGTGTGCGGAGCTCGTACAGCCGATCGTACCGCGGAATGTCGGAAGATGTTGTGAATATGGCATTCAGTTCAGCTGTCCAGGCATTGTCGACCTTCAGCCGAAGCTTCTGCTGAGCATTCAATTGATCGTAGCCTGAGAAACGTTGAATCTGGGGATGTGGATTTGAGATCATCGAATCGCGACCGTTGATTCGTTCGACATACCAATCGCGCCGGCCGAACGTAGGCGAAGCAGTTGGAAAGACAGCTCCGGACCGAAGATCATCAAATCGTGTTGCCGTTATGGATGTATAGGACGCCAGCCTTTCGCCTGAAAGGTAGAGCTCGAGATTGCCAGTAAGTTCACTTGCTGCGGAGGCATAACGCGTTAGTGTGAATGCATGAGCATCAAATCCATCCTGGTTAAAGACGGGTTCTTTTGTGCGAAAGACCATCACGCCACCGAGTGCGTCGGAACCGTATTGTACGGATCCTGGACCGAAGAGAACCTCGGCACTCTCAAGGCTATTGGCATCTATTTGAATCAGGTTCTGCAGGTTGCCAGATCGGTAAATCGCATTGTTGATACGGATACCGTCGACAACCATGAGGACGCTATTTGCTGCGAATCCTCGAATCCGGGGGCTCCCTCCTCCAGCTTGGCTGCGTTGCATGGCCACCTCGCCACTTCCTTCCAGCAAGTCTGCGGCCGTCCCCGGATTACGGATGGCAACATCACGGCTGGTAAGGCGGGTAATTTGTCGGGAGACGGTTTCTTGACCTTCTTCCCAACGACTGGCACTAATGACAATGGGACGAGCATATCGTGTTGGTAACGTATCCTTGACGGTGGTGGAATCTTGATTTGCGCACAATGCAACGCTTGCCCAGCAACCCCAGACAAGGGTTGCCAGTAGTTTCTGAGTTGAAATCATAGGTTTGGGTATAGGTTTTACAATCAGATCAGATGATTGAAACCAACCCGGGGTGGGGGATCATCGACTCCCAAACTGCATTGGGCGCACAATTCCTTGCAGCAGGGCGCGATGAACTCGAATGAAAGCTCTGCACTACCTGGAATACCGTGCGGTGTGGTGAGAGCGCAGGGATGAAGCGCTTGCCATGTCTGCATCAAACGCCGTACTTGTTTGGAGGAAAGTGCCTTTCGCAGGAGGTCCTGTGTGCGACCATCAAGACCATATGTCAACCACGCCTCTTCCATGTCAGCCATCGTTTCCAGAACCGTACAGTCGGCGGAGTCACGTTCGGCGAGCACATCAAACATCATGGAATTCACGGAGAACTCTCCGTCGTGGTGCCAAGTGAGAATCGTACCGTCAACCGGTTGCCGATCTCTTCCGACAACAAACCGAATGCGTTCCGTTCGTGGAATACCAGCCTTTATCTGCTGTTTTGCTGCTGCCTTAGCCTGTATCCGAAGCATTTCAAGCGCTGCCGGTACCAGCATCACATGTATCAGCATGGAGAACAAAGCAAGCGCGGCAAAACAACGATGCATCATTCGTGCAATTTACCGTATTGCAACGCTGATTGACCGTGGCATATTTGTGTGACGTAACTCCGATAAGCCATGACTACACCCAATACCATCGCCGCAATGTTCGAGTCGGTATGCAATCGCTATACTGGCCGCACGGACAAACTGGTCTATGCTCGTAAACGAGGAGGGCAATGGCAGGGCATCACCCACGATGAGCTTCGACTTCAGGTAGAAGCCTTCGCCCTTGGTCTGCTGTCCGTGGGACTTGTTCCTGGTGAGCGTGTGGGTATTGTTAGCGAAAATCGGATGGAATGGGTAGTAGCCGACTTCGCAATGGCTTGTATTGGCATCGTCGACGTGCCAGTTTTTCCTACACTCACGGCATCGCAGCTCGCAGATATTTTCCAAGACTGCTCTGCCTCCGCCGTTATCGTATCGACCCGCCTTCAAGCGCAGAAGATTGCCTCTGTACTTGATCGTATGCCAAGTGTACGCCGCATACTTGTACTCAACGACGATGCAGTTGTTGACCCCTCGTTTCTCACGTATGCTTCCGTTTCTGACATGGGGCGACAAAACGATGATGCGACGACAAGGCGCTCGAAAATCTCGGCGATGATTCAGCGCGTACATTCCGACGACCTTCTGACGCTCATTTACACAAGTGGAACCACGGGACAGCCCAAAGGCGTCATGCTGTCGCACGGTAACATCATGGCCAACATTGCGGGAGGGCTCGCCGCGATTCCCATGAGCGAAGCGGACGTTCTGTTGTCGTATCTACCACTATGCCATTCGTATGAACGCATGGCGGGATACTACCTTGCGTTCAGTGTTGGGGCAACAACGTATTTCGCTGAGTCCATCGAAACTGTCGCAGAGAATCTTCAAGAAGTACGCCCAACCGTTGCCACAAGTGTTCCACGCTTGTTCGAACGGATCAAAATGCGGGTCGAGCATACGGCATCCCGTGGCGGAGCAATACGAAAGGCTGTGTTTGACTGGGCAATCGACCAAGGCAGAGCGTGGCAAGAAGGTGATCGATCGTTGCTCAGGAAGGCAATGTGTGCTTTGGCCGACAAGCTTGTGTTCTCGAAGATCAGAGATCGCACGGGAGGTCGTCTTCGGTTCTTTGTTTCGGGTGGTGCCGCGTTGAATGTAGATGTTGGAGGATTCTTCAATGTTGTCGGAATACCTTTCCTCGAGGGATACGGCCTCACGGAGACGTCTCCCGTTCTCGCAGTGAACCGTATCGGCGACCAAACGTTGGGTACCGTTGGGCCACCCCTACCGAACGTGGAGATTCGCATTGCTCCAGATGGTGAAATATGTGCACGTGGCCCTAACGTCATGAAAGGGTACTGGAACAATCCCGCGGCCACATCAGAGATCATCGACGCCGATGGTTGGCTTCACACAGGCGATATCGGTGAACTGGATAATGCTGGAAGATTGCGCATCACGGACCGAAAGAAGCACCTGATCGTCTCCAGTGGAGGCAAGAATATTGCACCAGGACCGATTGAACAGGAGGTGTTGACGTCTCCTCTCATCGACCAAATAATGCTTGTTGGGGATGGCCGCGATTTCTGTACGGCTTTGATCGTGTTGGATGATGAAGCTCTGAAGGAGCGTTTTCGGACGTTGGGTAGTGTCGTAAGCGACGTGGTGTCGGAACGTCATTCCAACGAAACCAAACGGCTTATAACCGCCGAACTGTCAGCCATTCAAAAGAATAGGTCCAAGTTCGAAAGGATTCGCCGCTTTGCGATTCTGGATGAACCGTTTACCGTTGACAATGGTTTGATGACACCCACGTTGAAGGTACGCCGAAAGGCCGTAGAAGCCCGTTGGCATGATGTGATCGAAACCATGTACAAAGACATCCATGAATGAACATTCGCTTCGCGAGGCTATCCTCAAGCGCCGTACCACGAACGGTCAATTCGAACCGCGACCAGTTTCCATCGAACATCAACACATGCTGATCGAAGCGGCTGCCCGCGCACCCAGCCATTTCAACTCGCAGCCGTGGAGATTTATCCTCATTGATGATCCGGACACGCGTTCTCGAATCGCCGAAATTGGCGGCAGAACCATGAGGCAACTCATGGAGAAAGGAGTGTTCTTTCAACGCTACAGGAAGTACTTCCGCTTCAGTGCCGAAGAAATGCAGAAACGTCGGGATGGTATTCTGATTGATCAACTTCCGGGACCACTGAAACCGTTCATCAAGCAAGTACTCTCAGATACAGCACTCAAAATCATGTCCAGCCTTGGGGTGCCCAAGCTGCTGGGAGAAGACAATCGGAAGCTCATTGAAGGATCACCGCTTCTTCTGGCCGTACTTGTGACAAAAGAAGAATACCGTCCAGGTGAACTGAGCGCATTCTATTGCACGCTGAGTGCCGGCATGGCAATCGAACACATCTGGCTTCTTTGTGGCGAACTTGGAATGGGTATCCAATTTGTTTCCACACCCATGGAAATTCCCGATGCATGGCAAGAACTCAAGGATTTACTGAAGGTACCTGACGACATGGAGCTGCTTGCTGTCTATCGACTTGGTTATGTGCCGCAGGAAAAACAAAGACCTCGTATCGACTGGCAAAGTGACCAGCGGAAGCCGATCAGCATGCTAGCCTACAGGAATTCGTGCGATGTTGTCGAGGCCGATGAACCATCGGGCTTATTATGACTTCCAGTCCGGTAGCAGGCATTGGCACCGCCGTGCCAAGCCATGTAGCAAGACAGCGAGACGTCCGACAGATTGTTGCTCGGCTCTTTGAGGATCGGAGTCATGACCTTGAGCGCATACTTGCCGTCTTCGACCATGATCACATCCATCAAAGGCATTTTGCCATGCCGTTGGACTGGTACGGTACCTCGGTGTCATGGAGCGAACAAAATGCCTTGTGGGAGCGCCATGCAACCGAGCTTGGTACACAAGCCCTGCAACGGGCCATGGTGGATGCAGATCTGCCGATGGATGCGTTGGACTGCATCATCGTTGTGAGCACAACAGGCTTTGCCACTCCAAGCCTTGACGCCAGGATCATCGCCATGAGCAATGCACCACATACCGTACAACGCATCCCTGTCGTCGGCCTCGGTTGTGCAGGTGGCGTCTCTGGGCTTGCGCTAGCTGGAGCCATGTCTAGCCCAAATCGCTGTGTTGCCGTGGTAGCAGTGGAGGTTTGCTCCGTCACATTCCAACGCAACGATGTTTCTAAATCCAATATCGTTGGCACGAGCCTCTTTGCCGATGGTGCTGCTGCCGTCGTACTACATCCCTCTGGCAGGGGGCCTCGCGTCCACAGCGGTGTGTCCAGGATGTTTCCCAATACGTTCGACATCATGGGATGGGACGTTCACAACGATGGGCTCCAGGTACGCTTCCGCAGGGACATTCCGGCGTTTATCCGCATGCATGGACACGAGACGTACCAACAAGCCTGCGAGAAGTGGGGAATTACGCCACAGGACGTGAACCAAATTGTTGTTCATCCGGGAGGTGCAAAGGTGCTTGATGCTTTGACTGACGCCTATGGTCGCCGACCTGACGAAACGATTCATGCACGGGAAGTCCTGAAATCACATGGCAACATGTCCAGTCCGACAGTGTTATTCGTCCTGGAACGCGCATTGCGCCACGGCCCCCTGCCCGGAAAAACGGTGCTGAGTGCTCTTGGCCCTGGATTCTCGAGTGAACTATGTTTGTTGGAGCAACCATGACGGTAGTTTATGTGGTAGTCGGACTCCTAGTACTGCAGCGGCTGGCCGAGTTGGCATATGCAGCGCGGAATCAAGCAATTGCGCTGGCGCGCGGAGGGAAAGAACACGGCAGAAATCACTACTGGATGTTCGTAGTGCTACACAGCCTTTGGCTGGCGGGCATGCTTACGGAGTCGCGTTCGACGGACGGCGTACTGCCACCATGGTTTTGGTTTTGTATTGTGATGGCCCTTCTTCTACAGGGTGGG